>CAMZEI010000056.1 GCA_947305815.1 uncultured Bacteroidales bacterium
ACCGAACTATGGCGGCGGAGATCCGGAATCTATTTTGTAGTATCTGGAAATTATATATATCTTTGCAAAAAGTATATATATGGACTCGCTGGCCACAACACGCAAACTAATTGACATTGAAGCTCCAGTGAGGGAGCGCCTGACCATGAAGGCGCTCCGCCGCGGGGTGTCGCTTAAGCGCTATATTGAGGATATTCTTCGCGATGATGCCGCAGATGAGGTGGCGGCTGATGTCTCAATGCGTGTCACCAGTCCAAAGATTCTCGGTCTGATTGGTATTGCTAAACTCCCTGCCGGTGCTTCAATCCCTGATGACGAGCGGCTCAAATATATCCTTTCCAAATGAAACCGAAGGTTTTCCTTGATACCAATGTGATGTTGGACCTTCTCTTGGAGAGGGAGGGGTTTGCAGAAGCTGCTGAGATACTCCAGCTGCATGATGATGGCGTTATCGAGGTTTGCCAGTCTTCGCTGTCACTTGCGAACATCGCGTATATACTGCGCAAAATTTTTTCGCCTCAATTTCTTGCTCCTACTATGCTGCAGCTCGCGTCAGTTGCAGAGGTGCTGCCGCTCGGCGGTGACGATATCCGCAGGGCATTGATGCTTGATGGCAGGGATCACGAGGATATGCTCCAGCTGTCATGTGCCATGGCTGGCGGGTGTGAGACTGTCGTTACTCGCAACGCAAAGGACTTTATGGTTTCCGGCGGACTCCTCCCCGGCATAACCCTTCCTCAAATCCTCACGCCGTCAGATTTCCTGGCAAAAGTATCTTCATAGTTGCGTCTTTGCGTCCGCAATTAAAGAATCTGGAAATATCGCGGAAAAGCAGTATCTTTGAAAGATTTTGTAAAAAGAAAGATGAAAAAGATATTGCTTATGGCGGCGGTGGCCGTGGGACTTGCGATAATGCCGGGGTGCGACTATGTGCGCACGATAGCCGGGAGGCCGACTTCGGCTGAGATTGCAGCTAAAAAAGCTGAGATAGAAGCGGCTGAGGCGGCGAAGGCTAAGGCGGCGGCCGAGGAGGCTGCAAGGCAGGAGGCGGCTCGCCGTGAGGCTGAGTGCGCAGCGGCTCTCGATGCCAGCGGAGTCATAATGAAGACCTCCGAAGAGATGCGCCGTCTGGATATCTCCGCACTCGATGCTCCCTACTACATTTCTGCCGGGGCGTTCGGCAGCAAGGCCAATGCCGAGAAGCTTGCCGCCAAAGCCAGGGAGGCTGGCTTCGAAGCGGTGCTTGCTCCGCTGGGCTCGTCCATGACCTCCGTACTGCTCTGCCCCTCGCACAGCAAAACCGAGCTCTATGAGGCGCTCACTGCCCTCAAGGGGCATGATTTCTGCCCTGCGGATGCCTGGATTTTAATCACCGGCAAATGAAAAGACTGACTACATCAATCCTCCTTCTGGTCCTTGCCGCCAGTGCCGCAACTGCGCAGTACAAGGGCAGTCCTTACATCCCCTCGGGCGAATCGGAGACCGTCTCCGCGCTCGAAGGTCATGTGCAGTTCCTCTCTTCGCCCGCAAGGGAGGGCCGCCTCGCAGGCTCGGAAGGGGAGAAGGAAGCCGCCATCTATGTCGCTTCCCTGCTTAAGGAATATGGCGTCGAGCTCTTCAGCCCCGAGGAGGGCGACCTGTTCGGGATACGCCGCGAATCCGGCGACACGCTGACTTCGCGCAATGTGACCGGCTTCATCCCCGGACACGACAAGGCCCTGCGTGACCATTATATAGTGATCGCAGCAAGGCTCGACAATATGGGCACGCATGAGCTGCGTATTGGTGACTCTGTCCTCAAGCGCGTATATCCCGGTGCCAACGGCAACGCATCCGGTCTCGCCATGCTGCTGGAGCTTGCCCGCAAGCTCAGCATCAATTCCGTGCTTCTGGGCCGCTCGGTGATTATTGCCGCATTTGGCTCGTCGCTCCAGTGTGGCGCCGGAGCATGGTATTTCCTCAACAGGTCTTTTGGCGGCACCCCCCAGATCGACGCAATGATCAACCTGGATATGGTGGGGACCATCTCCGGAGGCTTCTACGCCTATACTTCTTCCAACGCCGACATGAACCGGATACTCGAAGCTGTATCCGCGGAGCTCCAGCCGGTGAGACCCAGGATTGTGACCGATGAACCCTGCGAGTCCGATCACCGCGCATTCTACGACTCTCACATCCCTTCGGTGTTCTTTACCACCGGCATGTATCCCGAATACAATACCTGGCGCGACACTCCGGATATCATCGAATACCCCGGGATGGAGAAGGAGCTCGAATACATCTACAACTTCACCATGACACTGTCCTGCACCGACAAGCCGCGTTTCGCCCCTCCGACCGAGGAGGAGAAGGCGCAGGCCGCATCCGCGGGCAAGGTGTTCGCCTATTATGAGTGCGACCGCCGCCCCTCCTTCCTTGGACATACCGACCCTTCATGGTTCCTGCAGGAATGGGTTTACAGATATCTCAGATATCCTCGCGAGGCAGTCGAGAAAGGCATACAGGGCAGGGTCCCGGTAGCCTTCATAATTGACGAGAAGGGTCAGGTAACCAATGTGCGCGTTATTCGTCCGGTGGACCCCCTGCTGGACGAGGAAGCTGTGAGGGTGGTATCCTCCTCGATAAGCTGGAAGCCGGGCACCGTCAAAGGTAAGCCCGTGAAGGCGGAGATGTCCGTCTATGTTGATTTCATACTTGAGAAAAATAAGTGATATGGATTACGATTTCAAGTCAATAGAAGCGAAGTGGCAGTCCTGGTGGGCTGAACATAAGACCTACAGGGCGGTCGAAGACCCTTCACGCCCCAAGTTCTATGTGTTGGACATGTTCCCTTACCCTTCCGGGGCGGGACTCCATGTGGGACACCCTCTGGGCTACATAGCAAGTGACATTTTCTCAAGATACAAGAGGCTGCGCGGCTTCAACGTGCTGCACCCCATGGGCTACGACGCCTTCGGCCTGCCGGCTGAGCAGTATGCCATACAGACGGGTCAGCATCCTGAGAAGACTACGACGGTCAATATCGCCCGCTACCGCAGCCAGCTGGACCGCATCGGATTCAGCTACGACTGGGAGAGGGAAGTGCGCACCTGCGACCCTGCGTACTACAAATGGACGCAGTGGGCCTTCCTCAAGATGTTCGACAGCTGGTACGATCCGGTGCAGGACAAGGCGCGCCCCATCTCTAAACTGATAGAGAAGTTCAAGAAAGAGGGCCGCTGGGACGGTCTCAGCGAGCAGGAGCAGTCTGACCTGCTGATGCAGTATCGCATAGCCTATCAGGGCGAGACTTCGGTCAACTGGTGCGAAGAACTCGGCACCGTGCTCGCCAACGACGAGGTCAAGGATGGAGTGTCCGTACGCGGCGGCTTCCCCGTGGTGCAGAAGAAGATGAAGCAGTGGCAGCTGCGCGTCTCCGCTTATGCTTCGAGGTTGCTGGATTCGCTGGAGTCTCTCGACTGGAGTGACTCGCTCAAGGAGATGCAGCGCAACTGGATAGGCCGCAGCGAGGGTGCCGAGGTCGAGTTCGACACCGTCTGCGACGGAGTCCACCGTCAGATTACGATTTTTACCACCCGCGTAGATACCATATTTGGCGTGACCTTCATGGTACTGGCTCCCGAGAGCGAGCTGGTGCCCCAGCTTACTGCCGCCGCCAATAAGGCCGAAGTCGAGGAATACCTCGCCGCCTCCCGCAAGAAGACCGAGCGCGAGCGCATGGCCCAGACCGGCAAAAACGTGACTGGCGTGTTCAGCGGCTCCTACGGCATCAATCCCCTCACAGGGGAGCAGATCCCCATCTGGATCTCCGACTATGTGCTGGCCGGCTATGGCACCGGCGCCATCATGGCAGTCCCGGCGCACGACAGCAGGGACTACGCGTTTGCACGCAAGTTCGATCTCCCCATTATCCCCATCATCGAGGGCTGCGACGTAAGCGAAGAGAGCTTCGATGCCAAGGAGGGCAAGATGTGCAATTCGGGCTTCCTCAACGGCCTGGATGTCAAGGAGGCCATCGAGAAGGCCAAGGATTACGTTGAGGCCAAGGGCATAGGCCGCCGCAAGGTCAATTACCGCCTGCGCGACGCCATCTTCTCCCGCCAGAGGTACTGGGGAGAGCCTTTCCCCGTATACTACAAGGACGGCATCGCGACTCCTCTTCCGGAGTCCGAGCTGCCTCTCTGCCTCCCGGCAATAGACTCCTTCAAGCCTACCGGAGAGGCCCCTCTCGCACGCGCAAAGGACTGGACCTATGAGGGTTATCCCATCGAGACCAGCACCATGCCCGGATTCGCGGGCTCCAGCGCATACTACCTTCGCTACATGGATCCCCACAATGATGAGGCCCTCGTGAGCCCCGAAGCCAACGGCTACTGGCGCAGCGTTGATCTCTATGTAGGAGGTACCGAGCATGCTACCGGACACCTTATCTACTCCCGCTTCTGGAACAAGTTCCTCTACGACCTCGGTTATGTCTGCGAGGACGAGCCTTTCCGCAAGCTGGTGAACCAGGGCATGATCCAGGGCCGCTCCAACTTCGTATATCGCATCAAGGGCACCAATACCTTCGTCTCCTCGACGCTCAAGGACTCCTACGATACCACCGAGATACACGTGGACATCAGCCTCGTGCACAACGACCGCCTCGACCTCGAAGCCTTCAAGGCCTGGAGGCCTGAGTTTGCAGACGCCGAGTTCATCCTCGACGACGGCGAATATGTCTGCGGCTGGGCGGTTGAGAAGATGAGCAAGAGCATGTACAATGTCGTGAACCCCGACGAAGTCTGCGACAACTACGGCGCCGACACTCTCCGTCTCTACGAGATGTTCCTCGGCCCCGTGGAGCAGAGCAAGCCCTGGGATACCAAGGGAATAGACGGCGTGGTGAGGTTCCTGCGCAAGTTCTGGAGGCTCTACTGGGACCGCGAGGAGTTCCTTGTCAAGGACACCGAGCCCAGTCCCGCAGAGCTCAAGGTCCTGCACAAGCTCATCGCCAAGGAGCAGGAGGACATAGAGAACTTCTCATACAATACGACCATCAGCGCGTTCATGATAGCTGTGGGTGAGCTTGCGTCCCTCGGGACGGTGAGCCGCGCCATACTCGAGCCCCTCGCGGTGCTGCTCTGCCCCTTCGCCCCTCATGTGTGCGAGGAGCTGTGGCACGCCCTCGGTCATGAGGGTTCGGTCTGCGACGCTCCATGGCCTGAGTACGTAGCAGCTTATGCAGCCGACGACACTGTGACCTATCCCGTGCAGTTCAACGGCAAGATGCGCTTCACGGTCGATATGCCCAGGTCGGCAAGCCCCGCCGAGGTTGAGGCGGCCGTGCGCTCCAACGCCCAGACCGACAAATACGTAGCCGGCATGAACATCGTCAAGGTGATAGTCGTCCCCGGCAGAATCATAAACATCGTGCTGAAATGAACGTCCGGAAATTGAAGCATACGCTTGGCGACTATGCCGTCCTTACCCTGGCGTGCGTCGTCTTCACCTTCGCCTGGGAGTCATTCATGATCCCGAACGGTATGTCCTCCGGAGGCCTGGTCGGTCTCTGCACGGTCGTGCAGTACGTTACCGGTGGCGCTATACAGGCATCTGTGTCGTATATAGTAATCAATGTCGCGCTCATTCTGCTGTCCATACTTGTGTTCGGTATAGGATTCGGTTTCAAGACCCTTTACTGTATTGCGCTCAATACGGCCCTGCTTCAGGTATTCGGCGGGATGGAATTCCTGCATGCAATACCCGGACAGTTTTTATATGTACGTGAACCCATACTCATCCCCATCATTGCCGGCGTCCTTGAGGCTGTCGGTGTCGGGCTTACCATCAAGCACGGCGGCAGCACCGGAGGCACGGACATCGTGGCCCTCATGGTCAACAAGTACTGGCCGGTGTCGCTGAGCCGGGTATTCCTGTTTACTGACTTCGTGATTATCTTCTCCCTGCTGATCGTGCCGGGTAAGACTTTCGCCGACATGGTGTACGGATTCGAGATGATGGTTACCTTCTCGCTCGTTATCGACTGGGTGATTGGTGGCGCAAGGAACTCCTATCAGGTCCTGGTCTTCTCCGAGAAGTACAAGGAGATTGCTGACCATATTATATATAAGCTTGAGAGGGGAGTGACCGTACTCAAAGCCCAGGGATGGTACACCAAGAAGGACAAGGATGTCCTGCTGATACTCATCTCCCAGAGCCAGATGCCCCAGCTCACCCGTGCCATCAAGGAAATAGATTCCAAGGCATTCATGTCGGTGGGTCCCACCAACAACGTGTATGGCGAGGGCTTCGAAGAGATCAAGGCCGGCATTACACCGAGAAAGAAACAGAATACTACAAAAGATGAACAGTAAGAAGATTCTTGTGACGGTCAAGGAATATGCCATCCTTACGCTCGGTATATTCCTTTATGTATTGGGATGGAACCTTTTCCTGATCCCTCACAACCTCATCGGCGGCGGAGTCACCGGTATGGCTTCAATCGTGCAGTATGCCACGCACGGGGTCATCAAGATAGGTTACACTTATTTCGTGGTGAACGTCGGACTCCTTATCGCGGCCCTGTTCACTCTCGGCAAGGGATTCGGCGGCAAGACAGTATATGCCATCCTTTTGGCTTCCGTAGGCCTCAGCGCCCTTCAGGAAGTCATTCCTCAGCCCATAATCAATGACCTTGCAGTAGCCAACGGCCCGCTGATGAGCACCATCATGGGCGGCCTGATGGCCGGTGTGGGCATAGGACTCGCAATTTCCCAGGGCGGCAGCACCGGCGGCACTGATATTGTGGCACTTATAGTCAACAAGTACCGCAATGTTTCTCCCGGGCGCATGATACTGGCCGTGGATGTGGTAATCATCCTTTCTTCGCTCCTGGTGCCTTCGTTCACCAAGGACGGCGAGATGGTCCCTATGGTAGGTAAGATTACCACGGTAGTGTACGGTTTCATACTGGTCATGGTGACTTCGATGGTGACGGATATGATAATCTCCGGCTCCCGTCAGTCCGTGCAGCTGTTCATCCTCTCGTCCAAGTCCGAGCAGATTGCTGAGATGATTACCAAGGAATTACACCGCGGCGTCACCGTCCTCAACGGCAAAGGCTGGTACACTCAGAAGGATATGGAAGTGCTGATGGTGCTTACCCGTAAAACGGATCTCAATATCCTGTTGCGCAACATCAAGGCCATAGACTCCGATGCCTTCCTCTCAGTTGCCTCAGTAACAGGCGTTTACGGTAAGGGCTTCGATACCTTCAAGACGCGTCGTAAGAAAAAATCTTAAGAAAGATTCCTAATATTTTTCTCAGACCCCCCTCTTTTGCCCCCTTTGCAGAAGAGGGGGTTTTTATTTTCGTCCCCGTGAAAAAAATTAGACTCTTAGATTTGACCTCGCGTCATTCGGTAATATGCTTCTGCTCAGTAGCCGTACTTGTAGCCATATTGTCCGAAGACTGCTGGATGTGCGGCGGTGTCCCTTCGTGGGTAAGCTTGTGGAAAGGACTCGCCGTCTCCAATATTATAATAATGATGCACTCTGCCAGGGGGACGATTCTCTCTACATCGATGGCGTTCGCCATTTTCATTACCGTTTCGGTCGCACTGCTAAACTTGTTCGTCCCCCTGGCGGTGATTCTCAGCTGTGCAGGAGTATGCCTGTCTGGATACATTCTGTGCCGTGCCTTTTCCAAGCTCCGGGGCTTTCGCGGCCTGTATGATTACAGCTTCGTCTATTCTGCCATGGAGGATGCGTGCTCTGCCGTATTCGACTTCTTTGCGCTGGTTGTGATAATCGTAAGCCTTGCATTCGGGCTTTGCGGGCTGTCTGTGGTGCTTGGATCTGTAATACTCGTGCTTGTCTATGGGTCGCAGATGTACAGGGCCCTCAGCGGCAGGACCCTGCTCATCAGCCGCCGCAAGGAGAAGCAGCTGCGTGATACTCTCAGAGGCACCATCAGGACGCTTCCTCCCGTCGATCCCGGCGAGCAGACCAAGATGAACCGCCTGTTCGAGAGGGTTGAGAACTACATGGAGACGCGCAAGCCTTATCTTGACAGCACCTTCAAGATCAAAGACCTGTCCAAGGCCCTGTTTACCAACCATGTATATCTGTCGAGAACTATAAATGTATGCAGCGGCGGCAATTTCTGCCAGTTCGTCAACCGCTACCGCATCGCCTATGCCGTGGACCTTATAAAAAGAGACCCGCGCATGAGGGTGTTCGAGCTCTCCCTAATGAGCGGATTTCACTCAACGGTGTCGTTCAACATGGCTTTCCGCATGTTCCAGAGGGAGTCTCCCCAGGAATACATCGACAGGATGCGTAGCAAGCTCAGCTAGATGCCCTTCCAAGAGGCAGGGACGGGAGCGCAGACGGTGATCTCCTCGTGGCGCACCGGGTGCTCGAAAACTATGCTGCGTGCGTGCAGGCATATGCCTCCGTCAGGATTTGAGCGTGGAGCGCCGTACTTCAGGTCGCCCTTGATGGGGCAGCCTATGCCGGCGAGCTGGCAGCGTATCTGGTGGTGGCGGCCGGTGAGCAGCTCGACTTCCACAAGATGATACCTGTCAGTGCTGCGAAGGTAGCTGTAGCGAAGCCGGGCGAGTTTGGCGGCAGGGCCTTTGCGGACAATGTATGACTTGTTCTGCTTCTCGTTGCGAATGAGCCAGTCCTCCAGCAGGGCCTCGGCGGGCTCGGGCTTGGAGCAGCAGAGGGCCCAGTAGGTCTTGTGGATTGCGCCCTCGCGCAGCATGGCGCTCAGCCTCTCCATGGCTTTGGAGGTCTTGGCGAAAAGGCAGGCGCCGCTTACAGGCCTGTCCAGACGGTGCGGGATACCCAGATACACCTTGCCGGGTTTGCCGTCCCTCTGAGCTATGAAGGCCTTGAGGGTCTCGGCGAGGCACTCGTCGCCGGTCTTGTCGGCCTGGCTTATCTCACCGGGCTTCTTGCAAACCGCAAGTATATGATTATCCTCGTAGAGGATGCGGCTCTCGATGTCCGCGAACTCTTCCTGTGACAGGGTCCTGTATTCCATGGGCGCAAATATAGTGACAATATGTCAGTGGCACAAGATTGGTGAAGGGAAGAGTCGTTCGGAAACTAAGTGGAACAAATAAAAACACAATATTATGGGAAAGATTATAGGAATTGACCTCGGTACGACCAACTCTTGCGTATCAGTCATGGAAGGCAACCAGCCTACCGTTATCATCAACGACGAAGGTGCTCGCACCACCCCGTCAGTGGTGGCATTCACCGAAGGCGGCGAGCGCAAAGTGGGAAGCCCGGCAAAGCGCCAGGCCATCACCAACCCCGCCAACACCGTATTCTCCATCAAGCGCTTCATGGGTGAGACTTTCGACCAGACGGCCAAGGAAATCGCCCGCGTCCCTTACCGTGTGGTGAAGGGTGACAACAATACTCCCCGCGTGGACATCAACGGACGCCTCTACTCTCCTCAGGAGATCTCCGCAATCATACTCCAGAAGATGAAGAAGACTGCCGAGGATTACCTCCGCCAGGAGGTCACCGAGGCTGTCATCACCGTCCCCGCATACTTCTCCGACTCTCAGAGGCAGGCTACCAAGGAGGCCGGCAAGATTGCAGGACTCGAAGTCAAGCGTATCATCAACGAGCCTACCGCAGCGGCACTCGCGTACGGACTCGACAAGAAGAACAAGAACATGAAGGTCGC
>CAMZEI010000057.1 GCA_947305815.1 uncultured Bacteroidales bacterium
CACTCACCTCGTGTGATGCGATTTCTTCGCTGATCCACGACGACCAGATTGTGGCAAAGGTTGGCAAGCACCGCCTGTACCGCTCGGAGGTGGAGAGTATAATCCCGCCGTATGTGAGCGCGGAAGACAGTGCCAGCCTCGCTGACAGGTATGTGTCCGGCTGGGCGGCAGACCTGCTATTTCTCGAGGCAGCCCAGCAGGAGCTCAGCGCTGCCGACAGAGATGTCGAGGACGAGCTTGAGGCATACCGCCGCTCGCTGCTGAAATACCGCTATGAGCAGAAGATGATTTCGGAGCGTCTCGATACCCTCATCACCGATGAGCAGATAAGCGAGTTCTACAGAGAGCACCTCAAATCCTTTGAGCTGCCCCGTCCCGTGATGAAGGTCCGTTTCATCCACCTCCTTGACAACGCGCCCGAGCATGACCTGATGATCAAGTATCTCTCCTCTACGGATCCCGAGGAGGTGTCTGCGCTGGAGTCCCTCGCCTACGAAGGGGCGGTGAGGTACATCGACAGCTCGGACCAGTGGATGGACGCGCAGCTGCTCGCCAGGGAGTTCTACATGGACATGGCGGACATGATGGCCCTGATTAAGCACTCGGAAATCAGCGTGACCTCCAATGAGAGGGGAGACGCAAGGATAGCTCACATATTTGACATCCGCCTCTCGGGGCCCGCTCCGCTGGAGTATTGCCGTGAGACGGTACGGGAGCTGATACTGAATTCCCGCAAACACGACCTCATCCTCTCTTTGGAACGAGACTTGCTTGAGGATGCCCGCGAAAGTGGAGAATTCACAACCTTTCTGACAGACAATGAAGAAGACAAATAAGCTTATCGTGCTTGCCGCGCTGCTCCTTGTGGCAGTGTCCGCTCAGGCACAGAAGTATCCGGGTGGCCTGATTGATAAGGCCGCTGCGGTCGTGGGCGGTGAGCTGATCACTCTCTCCGACCTGGAGCAGGAGGTGCAGACCGCCAGGGCTCAGGGTTATGTGTCCGACCGCAATGCCCGCTGCGAGATACTCGAGAACATGATGCAGTCCAAACTGTTCCTCATGCAGGCCAGGCTGGATTCGCTCACCGTCAATCATGATGCCGTACAGGCTCAGCTCAACCAGAGGATAGACGATGTCCGCAGGGCTCTCGGCGGCGACGAGCAGCTTGAGGAGTATTTCGGCAAGCCCACGTTCCGTCTCCGTCAGGAGTGGCAGCAGCAGCTCGAAGAGATGTCGCTGATGCAGCAGGAGCAGATGAACATCGCGGACAAGATCCCCGAGCTCACGCCCTATGATGTCAAGAAATATCTCGAGGAGACCGACCCTGAGGACATCCCTGTGGTGCCTGTCAAGTACAGGATGAGCCAGATCTGCATCTATCCCGACAAGGAAGCGGCAGCGACCGCCGTCAAGGAGCGCCTGCTGTCCCTGCGCGAGAGGGTCATCAACGGCGAGAGGTTCTCAACCCTCGCTCGTCTGTACTCCGAGGATCCCGGCTCCGCAAGGAAGGGAGGCGAGCTCGGAATGGCACCCAAATCGACATTCTGGCCCGTTTTCTCTGATGCTGCCATGTCTCTCAAGCCTGGGGTGATTTCCCAGATTGTCGAGACGCCGGACGGCTTCCATATAATCGAGGTCATTGAGAAGAAGGGGGACATGTTCAATGCCCGCCACATCCTCATGAAGCCCAGATATACCGCTGAGGACCGTGAGAAGGGCTTCGCACGCCTGGATAGCATCAAGACCATGATTGATACTTCCAAGATTTCTTTCGAGATGGCTGCCATGTACTATTCGGAGGATCCTGCGACCCGCACCAACGGCGGCCAGATGGCAGACCCCAATACGGGCTCCGCATATTTCGAGATAGACCAGTTGAAGCCGCAGGACTACGCGGCTGTCTCCGGGCTGGAGGTGGGGCAGATTTCAGACCCCATCGAGTCCCTGGACAATGAGGGACGCTCCGGCAATCCGGTCTATAAGATAATCCGCCTCGACAAGATTGTCCCCGCGCATACAGCAACCTTCGAGAACGATTATACCGAGTTGCTCGAAGGTGTACAGAATACCAAGCAGCAGGAAGCCATAACGAAATTCATAGAGGAGAAGATACTCACCACGCACATCGTTATAGATCCGCTGTTCAAAGACTGTAATTTCTCCCGCAAGGGATGGGAAACAAAATTCAAGCAAGAAGACTGACGCTCACGGCACTGGCCCTGCTGCTGGCGCTCGTGCGGCTCCCTGCCCAGGATGCTTCCGGGCAGAAGGATTCGCTTGTGCGCCTCGTGCAGGCTTCATCGCTTAAGATTCAGGAGGAGGCGGGAGTGAGCTTCCGCAAAACCTACGATGCAACCTTCCTGCACAACAACACCTATTTCATCTGCGACACAGCTCTCTGGAATACCAATACGGACATTATCGATGCCTTCGGTCATGTCCAGGTAATCCAGGACGAGACCATACTCACAAGCGAGAAGATGGTGTACTTCGTCGAGGATTCCAGAGCTGAGTTCAGGGGAGGAGTGGTCGAGCTCAAGGACAAGAGCGGCAATTGCCTGCGCACCCGTCACCTGGACTATTTCACTAAGGATTCGGTAGCAGTGTTCGAGGGAGGCGGAGCGATGCGCAGCGAAGACGGCCAGATAATCGAGAGTCGCGACGGACGCTATGATACCGCGGTGAAGCGCTTCACCTTCGACAGGGACGTCAACATGTTTACGGATACCGTCTTTGTCAAGACCACTCACATGGAGTATGAGGGGGCGCTTAACAGGGCTGTGTTCACCGATCCCATAGACTTCTGGTACGAAGACGACATGCTCTCGGCCGATAAGGGCTGGTATGACAGGAACTCGGAAGTCTTTTTCTTCAACAGCAATGTGCACGGTACCTCGGAGGATCAGGAAGTCTGGTCCGATACCCTGTATGTAATGCGGCAGACGGGAGAGGTGCTGCTGCTGGGCAATGCCCAGGTGCAGGACGCAGGCCGTAGTGTGGCCGGAAGCGCCGGCAGGATACATTATCTGGATTCGGTCTCAACCGTGACGCTCTCGCTGGATGCGGCCATAATGGTGATCCAGGACGAAGATGACAGCGGGCATAGAGATACGCTTTTCGCGGCGGGTGACACGCTGGTCTACAGGTCTGTCATGAAGGTGGATGTTGAGCCTGAGGAGATAGTGTACGCCGAAAGCCGCCGCAGCGGCATGGCCATAGATCCAGTAAAGGAATACCGCTCGAGAGCTGCGGAAGAAGCTGCCCGCAAGGAAGAGGAGGCGCGCAAGGAAGCCGAGCAGAATGACCCCAATGCCAAGGCCGCTGCCGCCGCCGCCGCTGCCAAGGATACTCATAAGGAGCAACCGGAGGAGATTCCAGCGTCCGCTGGAATGACTGAGGAAAATGCTGGAATGACTAAGGATGACGCTGAAACGACCAACGATAGTCATTCCGGGCAAGCGGAGCGCGACCCGGAATCTACTAGCGAAGCGGCCGCCGACTCCACCGCGGTCCGCACCCCTGATGATTCTGTCAAGGTGGGCTTCGCCACCGGCATAGGCAACGTCCGCATATACCGCCCCGACACCCAGATACGCAGCGGGAGGATGACGTACACTGACCTCGATTCGATAGCCCGCTTCTCGATAAACCCTGTAGTCTGGAACGACGGCAACCGTCAGTACACTTCGGACAGTCTCTATGTCAGCACGAAGGGCGGCCATATGGACAAAGCGAACCTGCTCGGCAACGCTTTCATCGCCATAGAGGAGGCCCCCGGGCTGTATGACCAGATCACCGGCACGGAGGTGATGGCGTATTTCGACAGCACCTCGGCCCTGAGCCGTTTTGACGCGCTAGGCGGCTCGCTGGCAGTATTCTACCTGCAGGAGAACGACGCCTACGCTTCAGTCAACCTGGTGAACTGCAAGATGTTCTCCGCAGACCTCAAGGACGGAGAGCTCCAGACGGTGTATTATTTCGATGCGCCGAAGAATGACGCCTATCCTATAGCGCAGTTCCCGGACAACAAGAAATTCCTCTCCGGCTTTGCCTGGCAGGACAGCCTCAAGATACATTCCCGCTGGGATGTGACCGCGATGGGATGGAAGCCTTCGGAGAGGGCGGCATATGCGGCACATCCCAAGACTCGTTTCGTCCAGACAAGCAAGTACTATCCCGGCTATATCGAGATGGTGGATTCCCTCGTAGCCCAGAGGGAAATCCGTCGCGCCGAGGAGAAGGAAGCCCGCCGCATAGCGCGTGAGAAGCGCGAGCACCCGGAGCTGTATCCGGATGATTCACTGGCCATTGCGGACAGTCTTGCAGTAGCTGACAGCCTTGCCGTTGGAGTCAAGGATTCAACCCTCTCTGTCATCGACTCAGTGGATGTCACAGCGGTCTCCAGAGATTCTACCATGGTAAGCGAAGCAGATTCAGTATCGGTAGCCGCTCCTGCAGACTCTTCCGCGGTGGTTGAGGGCATCGATTCGACTGAGGTCCAGCTGCCGCCGCCTCCGGACAAGATGCAGCTGCGCCGCGAGGAAGCTGCACGCAAGAAGGCGCAGCGCGACAGTCTCATTGCTGCGCGTGAGGCTGCCAAGGAAGCCAAGTGGGCCAGGCTCGACTCGCTGGATTCGCTCAAGACAGCAGCCCGCACCCGGAAGGCTCTGGAGCGTAAGCGAATAGCTACCCGCAAAGCCTTGATATCCAAGCTCCGTCAGGAGGCGCGGGATCAGGCGAAGCTGCAAAAGTATATAGAGAAATACGAGAAACAGAAGGCACGCGCCGATGCCAGAGCAGCCCGACGCGCAGCCAAAAAGGCAAAAAAGAATGGAAAAAAAGCACGTTGAGGTTACTCCCTATTCGGTGACCATGGGTATTATCATGGCCGTCATCTTCTCAGCGGCCGCCGCCTACCTTGGCCTCAAGGTGGGTCAGGTGTTCGAGGCAGCAATCCCCATAGCCATACTGGCCGTCGGTATCACCGGCGCCCTGGGCAAGAAGGGTGGACTCGGCCAGAACGTCATCATCCAGTCCATTGGCGCCTGCTCGGGCGTAATAGTTGCCGGTGCGGTATTCACCCTGCCGGCAATATATATCCTGGGTCTTGATGTCAGCTTCACCCAGATGTTCCTCAGCTCCCTGCTCGGAGGCGTGCTCGGAATACTCTTCCTGATACCTTTCCGCAAGTATTTCGTTGCGGAGATGGACGGCAAGTATCCCTTCCCCGAAGCTACGGCCACGACCAAGGTGCTGGTGAGCGGGGAAGCCGGCGGCAAGAGCGCCAAGACACTGCTCGTAAGCGGCCTAATCGGTGGTCTGTATGACTTCGCGGTAGCTACTTTCGGCGCTTGGGCCGAGACCCTCTCGACTACGGTGATGCACTGGGGTCAGGTGGTCTCCGACAAGGCCAAGGTGGTGCTCAAGCTCAACACAGGCGCAGCCGTCCTGGGTCTCGGATACATTGTGGGCTTCAAGTACGCCCTGATTATCTGTCTCGGCTCTCTGCTCGTATGGCTCGTGATCATCCCAGGGTTCAACCTTCTCTTCGGAGATCAGGTAATTGACCTTATGGGCAGCGGGATTGTGTCCACCATCTCCGAGATGGGTCCGGACGAAATATTCCGTCAGTACGCCCGCCATATAGGCATAGGCGGTATTGCGACCGCGGGTATCATCGGTATTATCAAGAGTTTCGGAGTCATCAAGAGTGCCGTTGGACTTGCAGCGAGCGAATTCCGCCGCAAGGGAAGCGAGCCCGAGGGTAAGGTGGAGCGCACCCAGCAGGATCTCCCGATGCGCACCATTGTGATGGGCATAGCCATAGCCCTGCTCGCAGTGTTCGCATTCTTTGCCTTCGGGGGAGTCGTGGAGAATATATGGCAGGCCCTCATAGGACTCGCAATAGTTGCTGTCATAGCATTCCTCTTCACCACCGTAGCCGCCAACGCGATAGCTATAGTCGGCACCAACCCTGTCAGCGGCATGACCATCATGACCCTCATTATCACGGCTCTGGTGCTGGTGGCAGTGGGACTCAAGGGCAACGCCGGCATGGTTGCCGCAATGGTGATAGGCGGCGTGGTCTGCACGGCCCTGTCGATGGCAGGCGGCTTCATCACCGACCTCAAGATAGGTTACTGGACAGGCGCTACCCCTGCCAAGCAGGAGACTTGGAAGTTCGTGGGCACCCTGGTGGCTGCGGCTACCGTGGGCGGTGTCATGCTGGTGCTCAACAAGACCTACGGCTTCGTGGGAGAGGGCGCTCTCGTAGCTCCTCAGGCCAATGCCATGGCAGCCGTCATCCAGCCGCTTATGAACGGAGGCGGCGCCCCCTGGATACTCTACGGCATAGGCGCGGCGATTGCCATACTGCTCACCGTGTTCAAGGTCCCGGCGCTGGCATTCTGTCTGGGTATGTTCATCCCCATTGACCTCAACCTCCCGCTGCTGATCGGCGGCGCCATCTCATGGTTCGTCAGCACCCGCAGCAAAGATGAGGCAGTCAATGCCGCCCGCCTCGACAAGGGTACTCTCATCGCCAGCGGCTTCATCGCGGGCGGCGCCCTTATGGGTGTCGTGAGCGCGATACTCAAGTTCGCCGGCGTGGACTGGTTCCTCTCAGGCTGGAATGCCGTCGCTCCCGGTGCAGGCGCATCCGGGGCAGAAATGATTGCCATAGTGCCGCCGCTGCTTCTGGTCCTCTATGTGACCGTCAGCTCCATGCGTGCAGGGAAAGAATAACCGCTAATTAATAACCATATGACTAACGACCAGATTAAACTTCTGCAGCATCATGCGCAGTGGTACCGCAGCCAGCTCACCGACAGTATTATGCCCTTCTGGCTGGAGCACGGCCTTGACCGTGTCCACGGGGGAGTATATACATGTCTGGACAGGGACGGTTCCCTTATGGACACCACCAAATCCGTGTGGTTCCAGGGACGCTTCGGCTATACCGCCGCACTTGCATACAACCACGTCGAGCCCAGGCCCGAGTGGCTCGCCGCTTCGAAATCCTGCATAGATTTCATCGAAGCCCACTGTATAGACACCGACGGGCATATGTATTTCTCGGTGACTGAGGACGGCCAGCCCCTGCGCAAGCGCCGCTATGTGTTCTCCGAGTGCTTCGCCGCCATCGCCATGGCCGAGTATTCCAAGGCCACCGGCGACAAGGTTTATGCGGACAAGGCCCTCGCGATGTTCAAGCATGTCCAGTACATGCTCTCCACCCCGGGATTCCTTGAGCCCAAGGGTTACCTGCCCGGCAGGGGACATTCCATCACCATGATACTTATCAACGTGGCTCTGGTGCTCCGTCAGGTCTGCAGCGATCCCGTGCTGGACGCCCAGATACGCGACTCGATACACGACATCAAGGCCTACCACATGCATCCTGAGTTCAAGTGCGTGCTCGAGAGCGTTACTCCCGACGGAGGGCTCATCGACACCTGCGAGGGGCGCGTGATCAACCCCGGCCACGGCATCGAGACCTCCTGGTTCGTGATGCAGGCAGCCGAGCAGCTCGGCGAGCAGGATTGGAAGGATACGGCCCTCACCATCTTCGACTGGCAGTTCGAATGGGGCTGGGACGAGGAGTTCGGCGGAGTGATCAACTTCCGCGACTGCCGCGGCCTCCCGTGCCAGGACTACGCTCAGGACATGAAGTTCTGGTGGCCCCAGTGCGAGACCATAATCGCCGCTCTGTATGCCTACAAGCAGACCCGCGACCAGAAGTATCTGGACATTTACTTCAAGGCCCACGACTGGGCGGTGGAGCATCTGGTGGATCCCGAATATCCCGAGTGGTACGGCTACCTGCACCGCGACGGCAGCGTGGCCCAGCCTGCCAAGGGCAACCTCTTCAAGGGTCCCTTCCACATCCCCAGAATGCTGGTTGTCGCCGGAGATCTGATAGCTGATATTCTGAAATAACGCTTGCACATGAGAGCACTTGTAAAAAAACTATTTTCTGTACTGGTGCTGTCCGTCTTCTGCACGACCATGCTGGTGGCGCAGTCCGTCTCCACACTGAGTGGAAAGGTGACTGACCGCTCCGGCGAGCCCGTGCCGGGAGTGGCAGTACTGGTGCAAGGTCGTAGCGATGCTGCCATCACCGATATTGACGGCCGCTACGAGATAGCTGCCGGCAAGGGTGACGTGCTGACCTATACATGCCTTGGCATGAGGGACGAGATGCGTACCTGGGACGGCCGCAGCCGCACCCTGGACATCGTGATGGACGAGGATACGCAGATGCTGGAGGATGTCGTGGTGGTCGGTTACGGTACGGCCAGGAAGGAGACACTCACAGCAGCCGTCTCGGCCATTAAGGGAGACGAGCTCCTCAAAGCCCCCGCCACCAATGTCTCGCAGGTACTTGCCGGTAAGCTCTCCGGTATCTCCTCCGTGCAGGAGTCCGGTGAACCCGGTCTGGACCAGGCCTCGCTGCGTATCCGCGGCTCCGTCTATGGGGTCGCCTATGTGGTGGACGGATTCCCTGTGGACAACATCAACGATATAGACCCCGCCGACATCGAGAGCGTCTCCGTCCTCAAGGATGGTGCTTCCGCGGCGGTATATGGCCTGCAGGCCGCCGGCGGCGTAATCATCATCACCACCCGCAAGGGCGACAAGGGTGATACGCGCATAACCTACAACGGCTCAGTCGGTGCCTCCATGAACGCCAACTTCCCCCGCTTCATGAACGGCCCACAGTTCGCCTACTACTACAATGTGGCCCAGATGATGGACCAGCTGGCGAACGGTGAGATTGCTTCCGTAGGCGAATATGTCCCCGCCTTCACCCAGAAGAACATCGCGGCAATGCGTGCCGGTGAGGATGGCTGGGACAATGTAGATTATGTCGGCAAGGTCTTCGGTACCGGTATCAACCAGAAGCACAATGTGACAATCCAGGGCGGCACTGACAAGGCCCGCTTCTTCACCTCTTTCGGCGTCCTCAGCCAGAAGGGTAACATCGACCGCTTCAACTACAACCGCTACAATGTCAGGACCAACATCGAGGGAGACATCTCCAAGCAGCTGAGCTACAAGGTCGGCATCCAGGGAGTGCTGGGCAACAGGTCCACGCCAGCCTTCCTCTCCGGCGGCTCGGATTCCGGAGCTACGGAAGTTGGCTGGTTCTCCATCGCCCGCCAGGTGGTGCAGATGCATCCCTACCTCCCTGAGAAATACGAGGGCTACTACACCGGAGCGGTGCAGGACAACCAGAGCTTCCTCGTGAGCCCGCTTGCTGCAATCTACGAGTCCGGATACAAGAAGACCCGCTCTTCGTCCATCGAAGTCAACGCGGCCCTCACATGGAACGTCCCCTTCGTCCCCGGTCTTTCGCTCAAGGCGGCAGGCTCCTACGGGCTTGACATGAGCTACAACAAGAACCTCAGCACCCCCTACACCATGATGCAGAGGGTCCGTACTGATGACGGCTGGGTATGGCTGATGCGTTCGGACAACCCTCATATCTCCGACAATGTCAATAACCTCGGAGAGGGAGTGACCTTCTCGATGCAGGGTGTGCTCCAGGCCAGCGCGAATTACGTCAAGG
>CAMZEI010000058.1 GCA_947305815.1 uncultured Bacteroidales bacterium
CGAGTCACGGTTCCGTCTTCCACATTCTTATACAGCTTCCTGTATTCGGCAGGTCTCCCGAATACAAGACGGGACGCCTGCCCAATGGTGTTGAATATATAATGGTAGCTTCTCAGGCAAGTAAGGGTAAAGCCGATTTCGCACTGGTGCAGATGGGTGCTGACGATGAGGGTGCAGCTTCGCGGGCTCTGTCTTCGCTTCCGCATTTTACCGTTCCTTCCCCGGCAGGATACCTGCTCGGGCACGGCGTACTCCCCGGAGCTGACGGATACGCTTTCAGGACAGGAGGAGCTCTGGTGTACGGTTTCAGGGATGTCCCCGTATATGACAAGTCGCTTAGGGACTCGACGCTGCTGCTGATCTGCGATCTCATGGAGACACATCCACTCTCCCAGACCCTCATAGTTGCGGGAGACATCGCGCCTGGCGACCTCGCCGGAAGCCTGTACATGCTGTCGCTCTCAGTACCTGCCCGTGCGGGCGCTCCGGCCGTCCAGGATAAGCAATGGCAGAAGCACGATGTGCGCAAAGTCAGCATCAGGCATATCCCTTCGGCAGAACAGGCAGAAGTGTCGCTGGTGTTCTCGACTCCTTCCACTCCCAGGAGCGAACTGGGCAGCAGCATCCCCCTCGTATCCAGGAAATATACCGACATAATGGGGATAATCCTGACCCGCAGGCTGCGTGATGCCTTCATGGTAGCCGGGATAGCTTGCAGCGGACTGGATTTCATCACCAGGACTGTACTCAGCGAGGGTGAAGTGCAATACGGCCTGAAGCTGCAGACCGCCCCAGGCAGCGTTTCCGATGCGATGAAGCTCTGCGCCAGGATAATGTCCGAGCTTGACAATTACGGAGCAACTGTAGAGGAGTTTTCCGCAGCCTCCCGCATGGTGTCCTCGGCAGCTGCGCTTGCAGTTGGCAACAGAGCCCCCTCGAACTCCGAATATGTACGCAGATGCGTAGATGCCGCGCTGTTCGGTGCGAGCCTCGCATCGGACGACGAAGTCAACGCCTTCGTTGCGCAGCAGGTACTTGCACCGGAGACGGAGCAGCCTCTGTTCAACCGCTACGCCTCCGCACTGCTGGACAGGGAAGACGGGCTTGCGATGCATTTCAGCATACCTGGCGTAGGATTTGACACCGATGAGGCCATCGCCGCATTTGACTCAGGCTGGCAGGAAGCTGCCCGGGCGGGTGAAGCAATCGCCTCCTGGCATCCGGCAAAAGGATTTGACGAACTCAAACCATCCCGCCGTAAGGTTAAACGCAAGGCCATCATACAGGACCCCGTCACTTCCGGTGAGACATGGACGTACAGCAACGGAATGCGTGTCATCTTCAAGAAGACATCTACCAGAGGGCTCGTACATTTCGCCTTCGTGCTCAACGGGGGTTACAGCTCCATACAAGGCCTTGCGACTGGTGAGGAGCGCAGCCTGCAGGACGCACTGGAGCTATATTCCATAGCTGGAGTACCTCTCGCGGATGCCCGCGACATGCTTGCCGCCGAGGGTGTCAGCATTGATGCCAAGCTCTCATCTTCGGCATTTACCATCTCCGGATATGCTCCAGCCGGCAAGATGAAGCTTGTGATGGATTTCATTGAGAGTCTTGCATACCATAGGAGTCCTCGAAAGGATAAGCTTGAGAAGTACCTCGACAGGCAGTTCCAGAAGTGCGCAGACGGTGCTCTGATACTGATTGGAGACATGGACAGGATAGACACCGAGGACTTGATGAAAGCGCGCCTCGGGGTCTTCACCTGTAATAAGCAATACGCCGCAAGGCCTGTTGCAACCCGCTCTTATCCACATACATGGCGGACAGAGACAGTGACGGGTCGCTCCGATGCAGGCAGCGTAAGCATGTCCTTCGCTGCACCTCTCCCATACAGTCAGGAGAGCGTAGCTACGACCGGAATAGCTTCGATAATTCTCGAGAACCGCCTTGCCGCCGCCCTGATTGGGCTGGGCATGAGGGCTGAATGCAGGCTGGAAAGCTCTGTTTCACCCATTGAGATGGCAAGTCTGGAGATTAAGCTTAGCCACTCCGACCTCGGCGGGCTTCCTGCGGAATCCAGGGCAGCAGCCCTCGAGGAGGGTCTGGTAGCCGCCAGGGCAGCGATAGCTTCCGTGCGAAATGTCTCCGAAGCAGAGTTCGAATTCGCACGCAGGGCCTACCTTGACAAGGTCCTGTCCAATATTGGCAGGGAAGAATTCCTCATTGGCGCTGCAATCATGCGCTCCACTCATGGCAGGGATATGGTAACCGGCATAACCGGCCGAATCGAGGCCCTGGACAAGGGAGAAGTCGAAGCTCTCGTCGGGAGCCTCTGCGCTTCAACCCGACTCGAGATTATTTCCAAATGAGCTGCGAACACGGCACGATAATAAGCATTGGCGACATCCTTGTATCAGAGGAAGTTGTCCTTGAGCACTTCGCCTGCGACTACGCCGCCTGCAAGGGCGTCTGCTGCATCGAGGGCGAAAGCGGTGCTCCGCTGGAAGAGCATGAGCCCCTGGACCTTGAGAGGGACTGGGATGCCTATTCTCCGCTCATGACTCCCGAAGGCCTGCAAGCCGTACGGGAGAAAGGTTTTTTCGAGCTTGACTGCGTCGGAGACCTTGTGACACCGGTCATCGGCAAGGAAGGCGCATGCGCATTTGCATACAGCGGGAGCGACGGAGGGGCACTCTGCAGCATTGAGACCTGCCACCTTCGCGGACTCTGCGAATTCCGCAAGCCGGTCTCATGCAGTCTCTATCCCATAAGAGTAACCCGCTTCAATGGCGGAGGCATGGCCCTCAACCTGCACCGCTGGGACATCTGCAAGCCGGCCTTCGAAAAGGGCAAAAAAGAAGGAATCCGTGTGTACGAATTCCTCAAGGGGCCGCTTACAGAGAATTTTGGTCCTGAATTCTTTCAAGCGCTGGATGCAGCCGCGCAACATCTCGGGTAAGACCCTCAATCTCGTAACCGCCGAAAGTCCAGCTGAGGGTAATCGTGTCCTCAAGCATTTTCAGCACCCTCGCAACCACGCTGCGGGGGCGGAAGCGCAGGACGCTGTCCTGCTCGCTTATAAGCACATACCCTCGCTCCTGCATCAGCATTATCACATCGGAGCGGGTATCCTCATAGGCTCCGCCGAGATGCACCATACGGCGCGTAAAGCCGAATTTGGGATAGATAGCAGCGAAAATCACCAGGATACCGGCCATCTGCCACAGCGAACGGGAGCCGTGCACGAACATGGCATCGATATCAGTCTCCACCATGCCCAGAAGGATAAGCGCGACAATGACCAGAACAAGAATTATCGCCAGATAGAAGAAGTATTTGACTGCGCGTACGAGGTATTTCATAAGACAAATATAACACAAGTGCACAATTTTTGCTAATTTTGCCGCTGTAACTATAAATCAGACAATTATGGAAAGAGAAGATCCCCTCGAGAGGCTTAAAAGGCAGGAGCAGGAGAGAAAGCAGAACGGCAGTCTCAACAAAACAATCACTATCCTTGGAGTCGTGGCAGGCGTACTGTTCGTTGCTCTGATAGTGGTATTCTGGCAGAAGTCCAGCCTCGTGAACGAACTCCGCGACGAGAAGGACGACCTTACCGAGCAGATTGTAGCTCTGCAGGCAGATTACGAGAACCTGTCCACCGAATACGACTCCATCAACATGCAGCTCGATTCCTCCCGAGAGGAAGTGGCACAGCTTGTGGAGCGCATCAAGAAGACCGACGCCACCAACCGCGCCAAGATTCGTCAGTACGAGAAAGAGCTCGGAACTCTCCGCTCGATAATGCGCAATTATGTAGTCCAGATAGACTCTCTCAACAACCTCAACGCCAAGCTTAAGAAAGAGGCCGCTTCGGCCCGCAAAGCGGCAGCTGAGACCCGCGCACGCAACGAGGAACTCACCGCCCAGGTGGAGGATCTCAGCGGCAAGGTAGCTGCCGGCGCCGCCCTCAAGGCAAGGGCCATAAAGCTCGAAGCTTACAACCGTTCGGATAAGGTAACAGACCGCAGCAGCCGCGTGGCACGCCTGATGGTAACGCTCAGCCTGCTTGAGAACGACCTTGCTCCCCACGGTCCCGTGAGGGTCTATGTCAGGGTCACCGATGTGGACGGCAATCTGCTGCTGGATGGCAACAACGCATCCTTCACCTTCGGAGGCGAAGAGCTCCAGGCTACTGCTTCCCGCGAAGTGGACTATGAGGGCGCAGAGCTCGAGATGAGCATCTACGTCAACAACATCCCCGAGTACCACAAGGGAGTCTATACCGCTCTGGTCTATACTGCCCAGTCCCAGCTCGGCTCGGCGGAGCTCTACCTCAGGTAGGTCCCGGGGCGCTCGATGGTCTACGTCCACGTCCCTTTCTGCAGGAGTTTCTGCACTTACTGCGATTTCTACTCCGAGATCGCCTGCAGGGAGAAGGATGCACAGGCCACCAAGGACTGGCTCCGTTCGCTGCTTAGCGAGATAAGCTCCAGGCGCACTGAGATTGAGGCTACTTCGGATACCAATACATTATATATAGGAGGCGGCACCCCATCGGTGCTGCCTCTTGATGTACTCAGACGCATAGTCGAAGCCCTGGGGCAGAAGCAGTATGATGAATTCACGGTCGAAGTCAATCCGGAGGATATAATCGAGAAGGGCCCCGAGTACCTTGCAGGACTTCGGGACCTGGGAGTAGACCGCATTTCAGTAGGGGTGCAGTCCCTTGACGACGGGATTCTACGGTGGATGGGGCGGCGCCATGACGCCGAGCGCGCCCGCAACGCCCTGCGCATGCTACGCGATGCAGGGTTCGAGAGTATCAGCGCGGATGTTATCTTCGGCATCAACGGCCTGTCCCTGCGGATGCTCGAAGGCACCGTAGAGGAGCTTGTCGGGATGGGCATACAGCACCTGTCGGCATACCAGCTCAGTATAGAGGAAGGCTCTGCCCTTGCAGGCATGATTGAGGACGGTCGCTACACTGAGGCTTCGGACGAAGAATGTCGGGCTCAGTATGAGCTTATATGCGACATATTGCGGGTCAGGGGTTTCCGTCATTACGAGATATCCAACTGGGCCCTGCCGGGACGCGAAGCGGTCCATAATTCAGCTTACTGGAAACGGCTGCCATATGTAGGTCTCGGGCCCGGGGCGCATTCGCTCAGTATCGTGGATGGAGTGCAGCGCCGCAGCTGGAACTCGCAGCAGCTGTCCGGCTGGACTTCGGAAAGCGAAACCCTCTCCCTCGAGGAAATACGCGAGGAGCGCCTGATGCTGGGGCTGAGGACAGCCGAAGGCATCGATGGCAAGCGCATCGAAGAGAAGGATTTCTTTATCGCGGACAGTATAATCCGGGACCTTATCTGAGCTTAAGCGAAGAGAGTATCCCGCGGAACTCCTCCTTCTCCTCTTCGGTGAGGAAGCTGGCCTTAATCGGGAGGTAAAGCAGCCTTGTCTTGAGCTCATCCGGCACCCAGGGGCAGTCAAGCACCCTCTGGGCATCTTTCTCGGTAGTTATCACGGCCGCAGTAGGATAGACCTTCATAGCCGATACGAGCTCTGCCACATCACTCTTGCGATAGCGGTGGTGGTCCGGGAAATGGAAGCGCCTCTCAATCTTGAACTTGTCCGAGAGATATCTCATAAAAGGGCGGTCGGCGGCTATACCGGAGAAGATAATCGCCCTCTTGGAATAAGCGTAACGGATATCCGTGCTGTCATAGACAGGCAGCAGGTCGCAGTACTCGACGGTTGTGAAAAACAGCTTCGCCTCGTCGGAGAGCCCGAGTCGCCTGCGCCACTCCTCCCGACTCTGCTCATCAAGCTCGTAAGGGCATTTGGTCACTATCACCACGTCGGCATCCTGCACGCGGGACGGCAGGTCCCTGAGCCGCCCGAAAGGCATAAGGCTGTCGCGATCCACGGGGCGGTTGTAATCGACCAGCATTATGTTGAGATCCCCGCGGAGCATGATATACTGCAGGGCGTCGTCCAGCACCACTATATCGGCAGGCTTCATGTCCTTGTGGACGCAGCGGCGGTACTTCTTGTCGTACAGCTTGCCCGAATGCTTGAGCAGGTTGCATCCCTCCAGCCTGTCCTTGTGCACTGCTACTGTGACATCAGGGAACTTGCGTTTGATCTGGAGCGGCTCATCGCCGGCAAAAGACGCGCTGTCCGTTGTGAGCACCTGCTGGAAGCCGCAGCTGCGGCGCTTATATCCCCTTGACAGGACTGCCAGACTCTTGTCCCGGAAGCCGGCTTCCCTCAGCATGGACAGGACCATCTCCGTGTGCGGGGTCTTGCCTGTGCCGCCTACGGTCACGTTGCCGAGGCATATAGTTGCGACATGCGCCTTCTGGGCTTTGCGAAGATAATGCTTCCTGCGCGAAGCGAGAGTGAGGGAATAAGGGAATAGAATTATCCTGTCAAGCATAGCGGTCGCAAATATAGTCAAGAATTCCGTATAATTCGCCGGAATCCAGGGTCGTCACCATCTTCATGCGAGTCTCCCTGAAATCGGGAAGCCCCTTGAAATAGCAGCTCAGGTGGCGGCGCATCTCGTATATGCCTCTGGGCTCGCCTTTTAGCTCCAGAGAGAGGCCCAGATGCCTTTTGGCAAGAGCCACCCTCTCGGCTACTCCCATCTCAGGCAGCAGCTCACCGGTGTCCAGATAGTGGCGTATTTCGTTAAATATCCACGGGTGGCCGAAAGTGGCGCGGCCTATCATAATGCCGTCCACCCCATAGCGCTCAAAGGCCTCTGCGGCCTTCTGGGGAGTGGTAATGTCGCCGTTGCCGATTATGGGGATATGCATGCGGGGATTGCGCTTGACTTCGCCTATAAGAGTCCAGTCCGCTTCTCCGCGATACATCTGGGCGCGGGTGCGGCCGTGGATGGTGAGGGCCTGGATACCGACATCCTGCAGGCGCTCGGCGAGCTCTACGATAATCTTGGAGCTGTCATCCCAGCCAAGGCGGGTCTTGACGGTGACGGGCTTGCCGACTGCCTCGACAACAGCCTTGGTGATGGCTACCATCTTGTCGGGGTCGCGCATCATACCGGAGCCTGCGCCTCGCCCTGCTATCTTGGTCACCGGGCAGCCGAAATTGATGTCGATGAAGTCGGCGCCGTGCCCTCCGGCTATCTCCGCAGCTCTGTCGGCCATACGGGCGGCGTCCACCATGGACTCGGGGATGTGGCCGTAGATCTGTATGCCCACCGGAGCCTCCTCCTCGAGCGTACGCATCTTGGCGATTGCCTTCACGGCATCGCGCACCAGCCCGTCCGAGGGTATAAACTCGGTATATACGGCATCAGCCCCGTACTCCCGGCACAGTATCCTGAAGGATGCATCCGTTACGTCCTCCATCGGTGCCAGCAGCAGCGGCTTGCTGCCCAAATCCACGTCTCCGATTTTCATGGCACAAAGTTCGTATATTTTTAGTATTTTTGCGCTTCGCGCGTTGAAAAGTAAACAACAACAGATATTATGAAAAAGCTTTTTGTAATCGTTCTTTCCACGGTCCTGGCAGCCGCTTCACTTTCCGCCCAGGATCTCGCACAGGCAACCGAAGCCTACAACACTGCAGCAACCGCCCTCGCAGGAGGTGACAAAGCTGCCGCTCTCAGTGCATTTGAGAGCGCTCTCTCGCTCGCTGAGGCACTCGGCGGCGAAGGCGCAGAAATCGCCCAGAGGTGCAAGAGCACCATCCCCAACCTGCTCACTTCCATAGCGAAGGATTGCATCAAGGGTGGTGATGCCGAAGGCGCTATCGCCAAGATAGGCGAGGCCGTCGCAAAGGCAGAGGCATTCGGTGACGCAGATGCAAAGGCCAAGGCCGAAGAGCTCTACGGTACCGCATGGCTCACCAAGGGTAACTCCCTCCTCGAAGCCAAGAGCTTCGCTGAGGCAGCCGATGCATTCAAGAAGGCTCTCGATTACAACCCTTCCAACGGTGCAGCTGCTATCCGTCTCGGACAGGCCCTCGACAAGGCCGGTGACCTCGACGGCGCAATTGAGGCCTACGGTCTCGCAAAGGATAACGGCCAGGCTAAGAACGCCGATAAGCTCCTCGGCACCGCCTACGCCAAGAAGGCAGCCGCTGCCCTCAAAGCACAGGACTACAAGGGTGCACTCGAGCTCGCTGAGAAGTGCCTTGAGTTCGGCGCCAACGCCAACGCTTACAAGATTGCAGGCAACGCAGCAACCCAGCTCAAGAACTACTCCGCAGCTATCAGCTACTTCGAGAAGTATCTTGCAGCAGCTCCTACAGCCAAGGACGCAGCGGCCGTTACCGCCACTATCGAAGCGCTGAAAAAGCAGCAGTAATGCGTCGTCTCGAACTTCTTGCTCCTGCAAGAAACAAGGATATCGGCATCGCGGCCATCGACTGCGGTGCCGATGCCGTATATATAGGGGCCGAGGAGTTCGGTGCCCGCAAGGACGCGAGCAACTCTATGGAGGACATAGCTGAGCTCTGCAGCTATGCCCACCGCTTCGGGGTAAGAATATTCCTTACCGTCAACAATCTCCTGCGGGACGATGAGCTGGAGTCGGCCCATGCCACCATGCTGCGCGCCCGCGACGCGGGGGTGGATGCCTTCATAATAAGGGACATGCGCCTTGCCGGACTTAAGGATGTCGGCCTGCCTGTCCATGCCTCAACCCAATGCGCGATACATAGCGTGGAGGATGCTCTGCGCTACCAGGAGGCCGGATGCAGCCGGGTTATACTCGAGCGCGAGCTGAGCCTGGAGCAGATACGTCAGATTTGCACCGCCGTGAGCTGCGATGTGGAGTGCTTCGTGCACGGAGCGCTGTGTGTCGGATACAGCGGGCAGTGCCGCCTGTCTGAATATTTGGACGGCCGAAGTGCCGACCGTGGCGAATGCATACAGGCCTGCCGCAGCCTCTACGACCTTGTGGATGAGGACGGCAAAGTGCTCGTAAAGGACAAGGCCCTGCTGTCCCTGAAGGATTTCAGGCTGCGGGACAGGCTTGCCGACCTCGTGCAAGCAGGAGTAGTATCGTTCAAGATCGAAGGCCGTCTCAAGAACCTCTCCTACGTAGCCAATGTAGTGAGGGACTATTCCATGGCGCTTGACGACCTGGTGGCCTCTCATCCGGACAAGTACTGCCGGGCATCTTACGGGACTGTCACGGGAGGGTTCTCACCGGATACGGATAAAACCTTCAACCGTGGCTACACCCAGCTAGACCTGGACGGACGCCGGGAGCGCGG
>CAMZEI010000059.1 GCA_947305815.1 uncultured Bacteroidales bacterium
GTCAGCTCATCCATGGAGAAATAGACTTTCTCCGGATCAAGTGGATAACTCTGAAGCTCTGGCATAATGCTCAAATCACTTTTGTGGGTACATCAAGGCAAAAGTAAAAAATTTTTTTGAAAAAATCAGTACTTTTATGCCCCGTAACGCATTAAATCGATGAAAAAATACGTTTTGGACCTCTCCGCAATCGAAGGCACTTACTGCTACTGCTCCCCTTCCGGGGCTGAAGCCGCAAGAGCTGCCGTGGCGGACCTGCCTCTCGAAGGTATCCACTTCATCGGTACAGGTGATTACCACTATGCAAGTTACTTCTTCCTTGAGCGCATAAGCGAGCCCTTCGCGCTGGTCCTCTTCGACAACCATCCTGACGATCAGGAAGGAGCTTTCGGGGACGGGCTGCTGAGCTGCGGCGGCTGGGTGGCATGGGCAAGGCGGGACCTCCCGCTGCTGAGCCTGGACGTACGCAACAGCGCCGACATCCCGGCTGAGCTCCCGGTGTATCTCTCGATAGACCTGGACGTCCTCTCCACAGAATTCGCCAGAACCGACTGGGACCAGGGCGATATGACGCTGAATGGACTCCTGGACATGTTAGGTTTAATCCGGCGCCATCACCGCATCCTGGGAGCGGACATCTGCGGAGGTCTCGCAAACCCCGCCACATGCATTCTTGATCTGAACCGCCGCGCCGAAGAGGCCATAGCGGCAGCAATCATCAGATAACTGTCACCCGGATGGTCTGAGGCGTGCCCTTGAAGCGCACCGTCAGCACGGCCGTCCCTACCCTCAGCCCCTGCACCTTCAACATACCGCTTCCGACGCTGGTCGACGCGTTAGTCGTCGAGTAATTGGATGAGGTAATCAAGATGTCGGATCCGGTATAGTCCTGCACGGGCACGGGGACATAGCTGATATTGAGGGTAGTGCCGACCGGGACTGTGCAGCTCTGAGGCAGCAGATCCAGATGATAGTAGTAGTCCGGCTCGTATTCCACTGTAGTCTCTCCCCTGTATATGCCGTCCCAGGTATAGAGCCTCACTTTCATGCTCGGCCTGTCAGAGCCTGTATGGGTGCATTTGACAAGAGGCATGAGGTTCTCATATTTCCCCCTTCCTATCTCCGCCTGCGAGTACATCAGTTCATTGGTAAAACTGAAATCTCCCGCCGCCATCTCCTCCGGGTCCGCTTCGTAATAATACTGCACACCGTAAGGTGACGAGTCCACCAGAAGGCCGACACCGGTATGATCACTGTAAGCATAGGTCTTCGAGTTCCGGAAGCTGACCGTCCTGCTGTCGGAGACATTGCTGAGCGCCACCTTCCACGAAGGGCGGAAGCTGCCGGTGTCGGTGAGCGAGAGGACGAGGGTGTTTACCGTGTTGCGGAAGACATTGAAATCCGCGACATTGTCCCTGCCGAGGAACATGCGGTAGCTCACATCAGCGCTGTATCCCACGGAGCTGATAGTGCCCGATACCTCAAGGTAAGTGCTCAGGTCCTCGGATACATCAGTCTCATCCGGGTACTTCTGCCACTCGTCGGTATTGCCTCCTCCGAGCACGCCCTGACAGTTCTCCAGCATGTAAAGGCTCACGGTGCCGCCGGCTTTGAGGCTGTCCACATCGGCGGCGCTCGCATAATCGCAGTCCCCCGCAAGAGTAGCGGCGCTTCGCGGGCTGAACGGGGTGATATCCAGCGGCGCCTGGCTGAGCTTCATGGAGCTGAGCGAGAATCGCATGCGCGACAGCGCGCTGTCGTCAATCCTCACATCGTAGCGCGCAACCAGGCGCGTAAGGGCGAAGTCGAGCTGTTCGGAGGCCAAAGAGACCGTCTGAGGAAGCACGCTCTTGAAATACATGGGGAGCCCACGCGAACTGAAACCTCCGAGACCCGACATGGTAAAGCGCATGGAAGCGATATCGCTCTCATAGGCAGGCGCTTCGACCCGCCCGGTATTGGCCAGCACATAGAATTTGTACTCCCTGCCCAGCCGCAGCCTTATCACATCGATGCTGTCGGAATATACAGCAGCGTAAAGCAAGCCGTTGTGGTAAGCATAGAGATTCCAGTCAACTATCTCGCTCTCTCCCTGCAGGCAGGCGCTCCTCGTTGGCGGCAACTCGGCATGACAGCTGACACGGATGTCCGCATCTCCCGGCGCCTCAGGCAGCCCAAAATCCGGCTCCACCGTGCACGAGGCAGCTGCAGCAAGTATGGTCATTACCGTTAACAGTTTCTTTTTCATAGCTTAAATCGTTTCAATCCGTCCGCTGCCATCAGAAGCCCAGTCTCCTATCCCCACCTGCATCTGCATGTCGACGGCATCAAAATCCACATAAATATCCTCAAGCTGCGGAGCTGTCCAGTCATAGCCGGAGCGGAGCAGCTGCAGGGTCAGATCGAAAGACTGCCTCCCATCGAAAGACTCCAGCACCAGCCCGAGGCCCTCGTCAGGGATGCCTGCGACCTGTCTGGGTATGCGCAGGCTGCAGTACCAGTCATCCTCCCTCTCCGCCATGCACCAGAATGCTCCCTGATGGGGAGTAAGGGTCAGAAGGTCAATCCCGTCGACCGCGCCGCGCATCATGAAGCCCCAGTCGTCGCCGGAGAAGGATACGGGCTTGCGTATATGCACCGTTGCGAACTGCTTGCGCAGATCCACGCTCAGGCTCTGCTCGTCCTCCAGGAGGCTGAAGCCTCCGGCCCAGGCGAAGACGCTGTCCATCTGACAGCCCGGGGACACCGTATAGACAGTCTTCCGGCCAAGGCTGCGTCCTGACGCGGCTGAGATGAAGTAGCGCCCTCGGCTCAGGATTATCTCATAGCTTCCGTCCCTTAGCTCGGGCAGCAAGTCCGGCTCCTCGAGCACGCACTCCTCTCCCTTCCAGAGCGACAGGCGGACAGCCCCGGTGACCCCGTCCTCCACCCTCAGGGAGAGGAGGCCGGGGCACAGGCTGCGGTCTGTCTTGACCGAACAGGCGCTGAGCATCGAGAGAAGGGCGATCAACGCTAAACGTCTCATATCAGTCTATATGGTTACCTGTTGTGAATATCCGTCACCCCATGAGGAAACACTCAGAGTAAAGGTGATGTTGCCTTTCTCGACGGGTACGTCAGGACTGGTGCTTCCGGGGCCGGTGATATTGATGGCGTTGATACGGTAGAGCAGGTTGTTGGCCACCGGCACATCGTCAGGAGTAATATTGACGGGATAATAGTAGGTATTGCCGCCGAACTCCGCCTGGACTACCAGCCTGGTCTGCTTGCCGCCGTCCACAGGGTTGGGATAGCAATAGAAGTAATGGGGAGTTGTGTGTGCGTTTCCAGTGGTAAGCGCGACATTCACAGCGTCGTAAGTCAAGGGAGTTATCGAAGTCTCAAGAGCCTGATAACCGGCAACCTGCTTGTAATCCGGACTGGGCACTGAGAAATCGAACTTGCAGACCGTATTGACATTGACAAGGTATATGGACTGTATGCTGAAGCCCGCATCGTAGGGTATGCTGTCCCTCACGCAGTCGAGCTGCACCTTGGCCGCCATGTGCTTGAGAGTCAGGTCGACAGGCACGGCAGGGTTGAAGGTCACGTGGTTGAGCACGTCGATCATCTCCAGGCCGCATGCGGCATTCATAGTGGAAGTCTGCCCCGCTACCGACTCGAACCTGGTGATGTTCGCTATGTTAAGCGGGCTGTTGGCAAGCGCCACTACCTTGTAACCCGCGACTCCGGCAGGAAGAGACATCGTGAGCGTCCCGGAGGTGGTTACGCCGCTGGCGACCAGCAGGCTGTCAGGGTTGTAAACCGCTATCTGCACATTGCTGAGGGTACTGTCGGCAGCAGCCGATACGGATTTGGTGGAGGGCGAGTAATTCTTCACCACGAAGAGTATCTGCTGCTCGCCTGATGCTGCGAGGGGCTGCACGTTGCCGTTGAACTCCTTGTTGCACGATGCGGAAAAGATAGTGGCTGCAAGAGCCAATGCATTAATAATAAAGTGTTTCATCTTGTTGTAAATGTTTAAGTTTGTATTTTCTTGTAATAATTGAAATTTCGGGGTCAAGATTGCCCCTGTGGACCATGGAAGGATCCTCCGCGCAGGCCCTGAGAAAACATTCGACCGAAGAGCGCTCATCCCCCCGGCGGCTGTACAGGACAGCCAGCAGATAGTCCTTCCTTGCGGAAGGCGCGACTCCATCCAGCACGGACAGCGCAGACGCATCATAGCCAAGCGCGGCATAGGCAAGGGCCGTGTTGAAGTCCCCGTAACGCTTGAGCAGACTGACTGCCAGAGCGTAATCGCCTGTCCTGATGGCTTCAAGGCCTAAGGCATAATCCTCACTTTCAGGAGATTGAGAGGTATCAGCCAGAGTTGACAGCGAACTTATATAGAAGGTGACGGGCTCCGAACGGCTCAATGTGCAGACGGGTCTGTCCTCCATATATATTGCTCCCTTCATAGACACGAGTGCCCTTCTCAGCTCGGGTCCTGCGGCAATCACCTGGGAGTAGCGGTAACTCAGTGCCCCTCCGTCCCCGGCTATGACAGTGTCCAGGCGGACGCCCTCCGTCACAACTGGGAAACGCACCAGGCGCCTGTAGGCATCGTCCACTCCGGCCACGCGGCGGTCGTTGAGATACACTTTTAGCCTGTCGGTGTAGTGATCTCTCGCGAGCACGTAAGAGAAGCCGGAATTGCGCTCCATGAATACCCTGAGGTCCCTGCGGTGCAGGAATTCAAGGGAATCCGTTATGATGCCGTCCAGGTACCTGCGGTAGCGCTCCATGGCCTCCAGCTGTGCGCGGCGGTATTCTTCGCCGGTCACAAGGATGGTCTCCAGGTCCCTGTCCTCGCCAAGGACGGTCAGCACGGGAGTGAGCCTTAGCTGCCAGCGGCTGTCCTGCATCTCGGCAGGTACTGTCACGTCGAAGCACAGCTCGACCCGACCTTCCCTTATGGCAGCGTGGCGGAAAGCCGCCATGACTATAGATGGCTCCAGCAAATCAGTTGCGGCCATGTCGCCGTCATCGTCGCGTATCGCCCTCATAATCATGATTTCACGCCCCTGCGCGTCAGTTACCAGCAGCTTACCGTCCATAACAGACGGCTCCGGGATTTCCCCAGCCATATCCTCTGAGACGCTGAGCGGTACGGACACGCTCCCCTCCCGGTTGAGGGCTGAGAGTTTGCGCCCCGTGGAGCAGGCCTGCAGGAGCAACGCCGCGGCCAGGACCAGGTATGGGATTGCCTTTTTCATCGCCTCCTCCTACAGCTCACAGCTCAGCGGTTCTTCTGCATCAATCCTTGTCACTCTGGATGCCAGGACCTCGTCCCTGTTCCTCTCGACCCCGTCAGGTCCGGTGATCTTGTGGTTGCGAATCCGTCCGACCACATACACCTTGTCTCCTTTGACAAGAGTCTGGAGATCGCGGATGTTCTTGCCTTCGAAGGCCAGGATGTTGTGCCACGTGGTCTCTATGACAGGGTTGCCGTCCTTGCCGTTGTAGGCCTTGCTCGTTGCGAGCGAGAAGAACGCCGCCGGCTTGTCGGAGCCTGAGAGCATTTTTACGTTGCCCACGTTGCCTCTTAATTCAATTCTGTTCAGATGTTCCATATCTAATATGTTTTAAACTTCGGAGCCGGTTCGCGCGTCGACCGGACTCCGCTTGCAAAGGAACAAAGCATCCCCGCAGCCCCCTTCCGGGAGCCGCAAAATAGCTGTGAATCTGAATGATTTTAGCGGAATCTTATGCTCGCGGGAAAGATTCCGTCATGGCGGGAGAGTGTGTATTTAAAGAATGAGAAACAATCTTATCGGGCTCATTTTAATATTGACTCCGGCCCGTGATAAGAAAGATAAATACTTTGCAGAACTTTCTTACGATTCATTGCAAAGTACGGGGCGGAATCCCATATTTGCCCGGCAAAGACAACGCGCAAATGGGATACGAATATAATAATGGTAAGGAGCTGAGCTGCCTGGAGTGCGGGACGGAATTCTACGGGAGACCGGACAAGAAGTTCTGCTCCCCGGTGTGCAAGAACAAATACCACAACCGCGAGGCAAGCAGCGTAAGGCATACCCGCAACTACATCATCACGGCCCTGCAGATCAATTACAATATACTGCGGGACCTGCTCAGGGAAGGCCGCCGCAGCGCCAGCCTGCAGGATCTCGCTATCAGAGGCTTCAATCCCGGCTATGTCACGGGACACTCAGCCGGGAAGTGCGGACACAACGAATATAGCTGCTTTGATATTAAGTACTATCAAAGCAGCTCAAAAGTATTTAACCTGCGAAGGGCTATTTGATGACCTTGGAGGCCAGGCCGTCGAAGGTCTTGTCGAACTCTTCTTCGCTGATGGTCTTGAAGGCGCCGGAAATGGATGCACCCATCTGGACCTCGAAACGATGAGGATAGAAGTTGCCGTTGAGGGCTGCGGAGCTCTTGATGCTCAGGGTGTCCCTGACATGGATGTCACCGTCAATGCGGCCGAGAAGGTCTGCAGCGTAGCAAGCTACGATACCTTCGATGACGGCCTGCTCGCCGATGACCACCTTGCCGCGGGAGCAAAGGGTGCCCTTGATCGAGCCATCAACACGGATGTCACTTTCGGCGTAGACGTCACCAAGGATAGTGGTACCTGCCGAGATGCGGCTGACATTGTTGGCGTCAACCTGTTCTGCAATTTTTGTCATATTATCCATCTTTATTTAAAATATAGAAATATCTAAACCAGACCCTTGCCGTGGCAGTTCTTGTATTTGAGGCCGCTGCCGCAAGGGCACGGGTCGTTGCGTCCGATCTTCTTGTCCACCTTGATGGGAGAGTTGGTCTTCTGCTCGCCGTTGGTAGTGAGGTCGCTGTGCTGGGTCTGCATACCCGACATGTCCGTACGGCGCTGCATAGCCCTCTGAGGAGGAGCGGAATCCTCACGCAGGGGCACGAAGGCCCTCATGAGGAAGGACAGCACGTCACGGTTGAGACTCTCCAGCATCGAGGCGAAGAGGTTGTAACTCTCAAGCTTATAGACGACCACGGGATCCTTCTGCTCGTAGGAGGCGTTCTGCACGCTCTCCTTGAGGTCGTCCATCTGGCGGAGGTGCTCCTTCCAGTGCTCGTCTATCTGATAGAGGATTATGTTCTTGCTGAGGGTCCTGGAGACCTCCCTGCCGTCATTGGCGCAGGCCTTCTCGAGATTGACCGATATGGTCATCTGCTTGCGGCCGTCGGAGACGGGGATGGCTATGTTCTGGTACATGCTCCCCTGCTTCTCGTAAACCTTCTTGATGATGGGATAGACCTTCTCCACGAGGGTATCCATACGGCGGCGGTAGACTTCCTCCATGTGCTCGCGCAGGCGGGTGGCAATCTCCTCCTTGCGGGCCTTGCCGTAGAACTCCTCATCAAAGCCAGTGTCGATGGAGAACTGAGCCATCACTGCCTCCTCGAAGCCGGGGAAATCGAGTCCGGCGGTATTCTCCACCAGCATCGCTGCGGCGTCGTCCATCATGTTGCGCAGGTCTATCTCGATCTTGTCACCGCTGATTGCATTGCGGCGGCGGGAGTAAATGGCCTCCCTCTGGTAGTTCATCACGTCGTCGTACTCCAGCAGGCGCTTACGTATGCCGAAGTTGTTCTCCTCGACCTTCTTCTGCGCGCGCTCGATGGCGCTGGTGAGCATCGAGGCTTCGAGCACCTCATTCTCGCCCATGCCCATCTTGTCGACTACGGAGGCTATACGCTCCGAGCCGAAGAGGCGCATCAGCTTGTCCTCCAGGGAGATATAGAATGTCGAGCTGCCCGGGTCACCCTGACGTCCGGCACGGCCGCGCAGCTGGCGGTCGACGCGCCTGGAGTCGTGGCGCTCGGTGCCGATGATGGCAAGTCCTCCGGCGGCCTTGACTTCCGGCGAGAGCTTGATATCGGTACCACGGCCTGCCATGTTGGTGGCGATGGTGACAGTGGAACTCTGACCAGCCTGTGCGACTATCTCAGCCTCACGGGCGTGCTCCTTGGCGTTCAGCACGTTGTGGCGTATGCCCCTCATGCGGAGCATCCTGGAGAGGAGCTCGGAAGTCTCCACGTCGGTGGTACCCACAAGCACCGGGCGGCCTGCGCCGGACAGTTCCACGATGCGGTCTATCACGGCGGTGTACTTGGCCTTCTTGGTCTTGTATATGAGGTCCTGCTGGTCGTCGCGGATTACGGGACGGTTGGTGGGGATCACCATCACGTCCAGCTTGTATATGCTCCAGAACTCACCCGCCTCCGTCTCTGCCGTACCGGTCATACCGGCCAGCTTGTGGTACATGCGGAAGTAGTTCTGCAGGGTAATCGTAGCGAAGGTCTGCGTCGCGGCCTCGACCTTGACGTTCTCCTTGGCCTCAACAGCCTGGTGCAGTCCGTCGGACCAGCGGCGGCCTTCCATGACACGGCCGGTCTGCTCGTCCACTATCTTGATCTGGCCGTCCACTATAATGTAGTCGACGTCCTTCTCGAACATCGTGTATGCCTTGAGCAGCTGGGTCACGGTGTGCACCCTCTCGCTCTTGAGGGAGAATTCCTCCATCAGGGCATCCTTGCGCTCCTGTTTCTCGGCAAGGCTTATATCCATGTGTTCGATGTCAGCGGTCTGGGAGCCTACATCGGGCAGCACGAAGAAGTCGTCGTCACCCACGGACTTTGCAAGTATCTCGTGGCCCTTGTCGGTCATGTCCACGGAATGCAGCTGCTCGTTGATCACGAAGTGCAAGGGATCCGTCACCTTGAACATCTCACGCTCGTTATCCTGCATGAAGTAGTTCTCGGCCTTCTGGAGTATGACCTTAATGCCCGGCTCGCTGAGGTACTTAATCAGCGGCTGGTACTTGGGAAGTCCCTTGTGGGCACGCAGAAGCAGGGTGCCGCCTCCGTCATGGCCCTGGTCGGCCACGGTGTCGGCGGAAGCGTCGCCTGCGGCGATGAGGCGCTTTGCCTCATTGAGGGTCTGGTTCACCAGAGCCCTCTGGGCCTGGTAGAGCCTCTCCACGTGGGGCCTGAACTCCATGAACTGCGCATCCGCAGCCTCATCCCTCTGGACGGGACCGGATATGATAAGGGGCGTACGGGCATCGTCGATGAGCACGGAGTCAACCTCGTCCACTATCGCATAGTGATGCTTGCGCTGCACGAGGTCCTCGGAGCTTATCGCCATGTTGTCACGCAGGTAGTCGAAACCGAACTCATTGTTGGTACCGAAGGT
>CAMZEI010000060.1 GCA_947305815.1 uncultured Bacteroidales bacterium
AGATCAACGATCTCGCCGATGTGGGAGATGCCTTCGCCGAAGACGATGTCGAATTCGGCTTTCTTGAACGGGGGCGCCATCTTGTTCTTGACGATTTTGGCGCGGGTACGGTTGCCCATGGCGTCGTCACCGTCCTTGAGCGTGGTGACACGGCGCACGTCGATACGGACGGAGGCGTAGAATTTCAGCGCGTTGCCGCCGGTCGTAGTCTCCGGATTTCCGAAAAGGATGCCTATTTTCTCGCGCAGCTGGTTGATGAAGATGCAGCAGGTATTGGTCCGGGCGATATTGGCGGTGAGCTTGCGCAGGGCCTGGCTCATGAGGCGGGCCTGGAGGCCGACCTTGTTGTCGCCCATCTCGCCCTCGATCTCAGCCTTGGGGGTGAGGGCAGCCACGGAGTCTATCACCACGATATCGATGGCGCCCGAGCGAATCAGCCCATCGGCTATCTCAAGTGCCTGCTCGCCGTTGTCCGGCTGGGAGATGAGGAGGGTCTCGAGATTGACTCCGAGAGCCTTGGCGTAGCTGCGGTCGAATGCATGCTCCGCATCTATCATCGCGGCGATGCCTCCCATCTTCTGGGCCTCTGCGATTGCATGGATTGCAAGGGTGGTCTTACCACTGGACTCAGGACCGTAGATCTCGATTATCCTTCCGCGGGGATAACCGCCTATGCCGAGGGCATGGTCCAGAGCCACGCTTCCCGAAGGTATGACTTGTACGTCCGACTCCGGCTGGTCGCCGAGTTTCATGATCGTTCCTTTCCCGAAGTCTTTCTCAATCTTGTCGATTGTGGCCTGCAATGCCTTCAATTTCGCGGCATTGATTTCTGCGGTCTTAACTTCTGCTTCTTTAGCCATAGTTGCTGTGTTTTAAACGTTACAAAATCATGCTTCCTGTAAAGCTAACAAATATACATATTTTTCCGAGAATTCTTAAATTCGCGATGTGAAAGAAAAGTTATTGGGAATGAGCCGCGATGCACTGCGCTCAGCGGCTGTCGCCTGCGGGCTGAAACCCTTTGTCGGGGACCAGCTCGCGGACTGGCTCTATGTCAAGCGTGCAGGCTCCTGGGATGCCATGCGCAACATCTCCAAAGACTCACGAGCCCAGCTCGCCGAGCGCTACGACCTGGGCATCGCCGCTCCCATCGGCCGCGCCGTCTCCACCGACGGCACCGTGAAGTACCTGTTCCCGACAGAGAATTATACCATTGAGGCAGTGGTCATTCCGGACGGGGACCGCAGGACGCTGTGCGTGAGCTCACAGGCCGGATGCAAGATGGGCTGCCGCTTCTGCATGACGGGACGCCAGGGCTGGCACGGCAACCTCGATGCCGCCGACATCCTCAACCAGTTCCTCTCAGTGGACAATCCCACCACCCTCACCAACGCCGTATTCATGGGCATGGGTGAGCCTCTGGACAATGCCGACGCCGTATTCCAGGCCATCAATGTCCTCACAGCGCCTTGGGGGTTCGGCTGGAGTCCCAAACGCATAACCCTCTCAACCATAGGCGTCCTGCCGGCTCTGAAGCGCTTCCTTGACGGCAGCCGCTGCCATCTCGCCGTGAGCCTGCATAATCCCTTCCCGGACGAGAGGCTCGAGATGATGCCGGTGCAGAAAGCCTGGCCCGCGGCCGATGTACTTGATTTGATACGACAATACGATTTCACCGGCCAGAGGCGCGTCAGCTTCGAATACACCATGTTCGCCGGCTGGAACGATGACAAGGCTCACGCCGACGCCCTCGCGAGGCTGCTCCGCGGTCTTGAATGCCGCGTCAATCTGATACGCTTCCACCGCATACCGGACTTCCCCTACGCCCCTCCTGCTCGCGCTGTTATGGAGGCGTTCAGGGACCGCCTGGCCGCAGCCGGCGTCACCTGTACCATACGCGCATCGCGCGGCGAAGATATCCTGGCCGCCTGCGGCCTTCTCGCAGGACAGCACAGTCATGGATCCGAGCAGAGTTAAGGAGCGCCTCGAAGCCCAGTGCGCCCGGCGGGAGTATTGCTCCTCCGATGTGCTCCGCAAAGCCGCGGAACTGCTGGCAAAGGAGATTCCGGGTCAGGCCCGGAATGACTCTGACAATAATAGTCATTCCGGACGAAGCCCGAAGGGCGGAGATCCGGAATCTACAACCGCTGAACAGATAGTCGCGGAGCTCGTCCGCGACGGCTTCGTGGACGACAGCCGCTATGCGCAGGCGTTTGCGAGGGAGAAGTCGCGCCTTACCGGATGGGGGCCGATAAAGATACGTCAGGCCCTGCAGGTCAAGAAGATACCGCGTGAGATAATAAGCGAGGCCCTTGCCGCAGCAGCCGGCGAAGACGCCGACTCCCGCCTGGAGAAACTCCTTGCCGCCAAAGCCCGCACCCTGGAGGGAGCCCCCCAGGCGCGGCTCAAGCTCATCCGCTTCGCCCTCTCCCGCGGCTACGAGTACGACGCCGTCCAAAAGGCTCTTAGAGATTAGGCGATCTGCGGGCGGCCGGGACGGGGACGACGCTCCTCGCCTTCGAGGTGACGCTCCTCCATCTTGCCGGCAAGCAGCTCGGCGTACGCTTCCCTCCTCCAATAGATGTCTATCGAATCGAATATCGCCGCCCTCATTGAGTGGGGATCTGCTTCGTCGCGTCCCGCCATGGCGAAAGCGGTACCGTGGTCAGGCGAAGTCCTCACGACAGGCAGTCCTGCGGTGTAGTTGACTCCGTCCTCGAACGCGATTGCCTTGAAGGGCGAGAGCCCCTGGTCATGGTACATTGCAAGGGTCGCATCGAAGTTCTCATAGTGTCCGAGGCCGAAATATCCGTCCGGAGAGAAGGGGCCGAAAGCCAGTATACCCTCCGCGGTAGCGTCCGCTATGGCAGGTATTATGATTTCCTGCTCCTCAGTACCGAGAAGTCCGCCATCTCCGCTGTGAGGGTTGAGGCTCAGAACGGCAATACGCGGCTGATCCACGCAGAAATCCTTGATGAGGGACTCGTTCATGAGGCGCAGCTGGCTTAGTATCCTGGCGCGGGTTATCTTGGCGGGGACTTCTTTGAGGGGGATGTGTCCGGTGACGACGCCCAGCTTGAGACGGCTGGATATCATCAGCATGGTGACATCCTTGACACCAAATGCGTTCTGCAGGAACTCTGTATGCCCCGGGAAGCCGAACCCCTCGCCGGCCATCGCCTTCTTGTTGATGGGACCGGTGACCATAGTGTCAATGCGTCCGGCCTTGATGTCCTTCACCGCGGCGTCCAGAGCAGCGATAGCAGCCCTGGCAGAATCGGGAGTGGCCTGACCGGGCTCTGCGAACACGCTATCCGGCAGGCAGTTTACTATATTGATCTTCTTCGGCTCCGCCTTGGAAGCGTCGGGGATGACATTGGTCTCCATACTCTCTATCTCAGGTATGGTTTTGAGATAGAATCCGAAAAGCTTGGGAGAGCCGTATATGACAGGAGTGAATGAATCGAGTATGCGTGGGTCGCTGAGAGCTTTGATGATGACCTCATAGCCTATACCGTTGCTGTCGCCCTGGGTGATGCCCACCGTGAGTTTTCTTTTCTGCATATCGTTTGTGTTTGTACTAAGCGTTGTAACCTTCGTCAACAAGCAGCACCCCGACCTTGTAGGCCTCTACGGCGAGATGGTCGCAGCGCTCGTTCTCCGGATGGCCGGCGTGGCCCTTAATCCAGTGGAAGCGCACCTGATGCTTGCTCAGCAGGGGCAGCAGGCGCTGCCAGAGGTCGGGATTCTTGACTTTTTTCCAGCCCTTGGCGATCCAGCCGCTGAGCCATCCCTCCTCCACTGCATTCACCACATAGCTCGAGTCGCTGTACACTTCCACCTGGGCCGCATCCCATTTGATGGCCTCCAGCCCCTTGATTACTGCCAGCAGTTCCATGCGGTTGTTTGTCGTAAGGGCGAATCCCTCCGACAGTTCGCGCCTCAGCTCGCCGCAGACCAGCACTACGCCGTAGCCCCCCGGACCGGGGTTGCCGCCCGACGCTCCGTCTGTGTAGAGATATATCGTGGGTCTTGCCGTTGACATAATCGCAAAATTAACTAAATTTGTACGATTTGTGATGAATTTTTAATGAATATACTCGTAACAGGTTCCAACGGACAGCTGGGCAATGAGCTGAGGCTCCGCGCCAGTGCGGAGCACAACTGGATTTTTACCGACGTCGTGCAGCAGAGCGGCGTGGAGACCATACAGATGGACATCTGCGACATCGACACGGTGCGCATAATTGCCGAGTCCGAGAGGGTTGACGTCATCGTCAACTGCGCCGCCTACACCAATGTGGACAAGGCCGAAGACGACAAGGAGGCCGCCTGGACCCTCAACAAGACCGCTCCCGGCAACCTGGCTACAGTTGCCTCTGAGCTCGGAGCCACTCTCATCCACATCTCCACGGACTATGTCTTCCCCGGAGACTCCTGCAGGCCCCTCAGGGAGAGCGATCCCACCGGGCCTAAGTCCGTCTACGGCTCCACCAAGCTGGCCGGCGAAGAAGCCGTGCGAAGCAGCGGCTGCAAGAGTATAATCATCCGCACCGCCTGGCTGTACTCCCCCTTCGGACGCAATTTCTTCAAGACCATGGTGGGTCTTACCAGCACCAAGGAGAGCGTGCGGGTCGTCGCCGATCAGGTTGGCTCCCCCACCTATGCAGCCGACCTTGCGGACCTGATAGTCCACATTATAACCAGCGGCCAGCTCGACAAGACCGGGCTGTATCACTTCAGCGATGAGGGCGTGGTGAGCTGGTATGATTTCGCCCATGAGATAGGGGCCCTGTGCGGCGGCAAATGCGACGTGCAGCCCTGCGCCAGCTCCGAGTACCCTTCGAGAGTACGCAGGCCCCACTATTCAGCCCTCGACAAGACCCTGGTCAAAACGACCTTCGGGTTCCGCATCCCCTATTGGAGGGATTCACTTGAAGACTGTTTCAAAAGATATAGCGCCCTATGAAAGGCATAGTACTCGCCGGAGGCAGCGGCACACGCCTCTATCCCATCACCAAGGGCATCAGCAAGCAGCTGCTGCCGATTTTCGACAAGCCTATGGTGTATTATCCCATCTCCGTGCTAATGCTCGCCGGGATCAGGGACATACTCATAATATCCACTCCCCAGGACCTGCCAGGATTCAAGCGCCTGCTTGGAGACGGCAGCGATTTCGGCGTGAATTTCAGCTATGCAGAGCAGCCTTCGCCGGACGGACTCGCGCAGGCCTTCATCATAGGCCGCGAATTCATCGGTGACGACTGCGCCTGCCTGGTGCTCGGAGACAATATCTTCTACGGCAGCCACTTCACCCGCAAACTGCGCGAGGCCGTCCGTGCCGCCGAGGAGGACCGCATCGCGACTGTGTTCGGCTATTGGGTGAGTGACCCGGAGCGCTACGGAGTTGCGGAGTTCGACGCCGACGGCAAGTGCCTCAGCATAGAGGAGAAGCCCAGGGAGCCCAAGAGCAATTACGCCGTGGTGGGACTTTATTTCTATCCCAATGAGGTTGTGGACGTCGCCGCCCGCATCAAGCCCTCGGCCCGCGGAGAGCTCGAGATCACCACTGTCAACCAGGAGTTCCTCGCAATGGAAAGGCTCAAAGTACAGACCCTCGGCCGCGGCTTCGCATGGCTGGATACCGGCACCCACGATTCGCTCAGCGAGGCTTCGACCTTCGTGGAGGTAATCGAGAAGCGTCAGGGCCTCAAAATAGCCTGTCTTGAGAGCATCGCCTGGGAGAACGGCTGGATTGACTCCGCAAAGCTGCGCGAGCTTGCCCAGCCTATGATCAAGAACGGCTACGGCCAGTATCTTATGAGACTTAGCGAATCCAAACCCGAATAGCAGCAATGGCAGAAAGAACCATCATAGTAACCGGCGGCGCCGGATTCATAGGAAGCCACGTAGTGAGGCTCCTCGTGAACAAATACCCTCAGTACAGGATCATCAACCTCGATAAGCTGACCTACGCCGGCAATCTGGCGAACCTCCGAGACATCGAGGATAAGCCGAACTACCGCTTCGTGCGGATGGACATCTGCGACTTCGAAGGAGTACTGCACCTGATGCAGGAGGAAAAGGTGGACGGCATAATCCACCTCGCGGCAGAATCGCACGTCGACCGCAGTATCAAAGATCCTTTTACCTTCGCCCAGACCAACGTAATGGGCACTCTGTCCCTGCTCCAGGCCGCAAAAGCCTGCTGGGAAGGCGACTGGGAGGGCAAGCGATTCTATCACATTTCGACCGATGAGGTGTACGGTGCATTGGAGATGACGCACCCCGAAGGGATAGAGCCTCCGTTCACTACCAAGGCGTCCAGCGGGAAGCATCACCACGCTTACGGCGAAAAGTTCTTCACCGAAGACTTGAAGTACCAGCCCCACTCCCCCTACAGCGCCTCCAAGGCTTCTTCTGACCACTTCGTGCGGGCGTTTCACGACACATTCGGGATGCCGACAATCGTGACCAACTGCTCCAACAACTACGGCCCCTATCAGTTCCCCGAGAAGCTTATCCCTCTGTTTATCAACAATATCCGCCATCGCAAGCCGCTGCCCGTCTACGGCAAGGGTGAGAATGTGCGTGACTGGCTTTATGTCGAAGACCACGCCAGAGCGATTGACCTGATATTCCACAAGGGAGAAATCGGGCAGACCTACAATATAGGCGGCTTCAACGAGTGGAAGAACATTGACATCATCAAGGTCCTGATTGAGACCACCGACCGCCTGCTGGGCCGTCCAGAGGGAGCTGACATGGACCTTATCACCTATGTCACCGACCGCGCCGGACATGACCTGCGCTACGCGATTGACTCCTCAAAACTCCAGCGCGAACTCGGATGGGAGCCCTCGCTGCAGTTCGAAGAGGGCATAGAGAAGACTGTCCGCTGGTATCTTGAGAATCAGGACTGGCTGGACAACGTCACTTCCGGCGACTACCAGAAGTACTACGAGCAGATGTATTCCGGAAGGTAGTCATTCCGGCCTCCAATTTAGTCATTCCGGGCTTGACCCGGAATCTCTTATCTACCAATAGCTTTATTGAAGCAGTCGCGGCAGAGCGGCTCATAGATGTCCTTCTCGCCGAGGACCACGAGGTCGCTGCTCTTGCTCAGACGATGCGAGTGATTGGCAAGGTTACCGCACCTCTGGCAGATGGCGTGTACTTTCTGCACATCTTCCGCTATGGCAAGCAACATGGGCATGGGCCCGAAAGGCTTGCCCAGATAATCTGTATCCAGACCCGCTATAATCACCCGGACTCCCCTGTTGGCGAGGCTCTGGACGACCTCCACTATGCTCCCGTCGAAGAACTGCGCCTCGTCAATACCCACTACCTGCACATCCGGCTCTATGGAAAGCATCTCCGAGGGAGACGAGATGGGACGGGCTACTATGCTGTGAGCGTCGTGTGATACGACATCCGCATCAGAGTAGCGGTTGTCTATCACGGGCTTGAAAGTAACTATCTTCTGATTGGCGAACTGGGCGCGGCGAAGGCGCCTGATGAGTTCTTCGGTCTTGCCGGAAAACATCGAGCCGCAAATCACCTCGACAAGTCCGGATTTTTTGTGATTTTCTGAAAACATTTCGTTAGCTTTGTATGGCGTCGAACGCAAATATAGGAATTAATGTTGCACATCGTACCGACCCCCGTAGGGAATCTTGAAGATATCACCCAGCGCGCGCTGAGGGTGCTCGGGGAGGCTGACCTCATACTCGCCGAAGACACCCGCACCAGCGCCAATCTGCTGCGTCACTACGGGATAGAGGGCCGCAGGATGCTTCCGTTCCACAAATTCAACGAGCACGGCGCCCTCGACAAGGTGAAGGAACTGCTGCTCAGCGGAGGCAAAGTGGCTCTCGTGAGCGATGCCGGCACTCCCGGAATCTCCGATCCCGGCTTCCTGCTTGCACGCGAATGCGCACGTCTCGGGATCGAAGTGCAGACCCTGCCCGGAGCCACGGCCTGCATCCCCGCCCTTGTGTCGTCGGGCCTGCCCTGCGACCGATTCTGCTTCGAGGGCTTCCTCCCGCAGAAGAAGGGACGCAGCTCGGCACTTGCCGCCCTCGCCGGAGAGTCGCGGACAATGATTTTCTATGAGTCCCCTCTGCGGCTCACGAAAACCCTGGAGCAGATGGCAGCGGCCTTCGGGGAGGACAGGCAGTGCTGTGTATCGAGAGAAATCTCCAAGATCCACGAAGAGCATGTAAGAGGTACCCTCGCCGAAGTGCTGGCGCATTTCAGTGCCGTAGAGCCGAGGGGAGAAATAGTAATCACCGTGGCCGGAGCTCCCGGAGCTCCCCGCGGGCAGCATCGCAATAAATATAAGGAGGACTCAGGAAGTGGCGGGAGACATGCAGAGGAAGAGTAAGCTGAGAGCTTCTTTCACTACCGGGGCCATCGCCTTGGTGTTTCTAATCACAGGATATCAGGTGGCGCTGCTCGTGGGCAGGGCCTCCGCGATGCGTATAGTCGCCGACCGCGACGCGCCTGACACCGTCTGGATCCAGGATGACGCGCGAGAGCGTTGTGGAGCTGAGGTGTTGCCTTCCGGGCCGGGTGTCTTTTTACCCGGTACGGGAGGCACGCCTCAGCGCGCTGGGCAGGGTCATCCGGAGACAGAGAGGCACCCGGCGGAGCATAGTGAGACGGCGCGACGGGTGTATGAGGAGCATGCTCCGAGGCACTATGAGTCGTTCCGCTTTGATCCCAATACGGTGAGCACGGAAGAGCTGCAGCGCCTTGGCTTCAGCGAGAAGCAGGCGGCAGCGATAGACAGCTACCGGCAGAAGGGCGGCCGCTTCCGCCGCAAGGCGGATTTCGCAAAGTCCTATGTAGTAGCGGATTCGGTCTATGAGAGGCTGGAGCCTTGGATTGACATCCCTCTGCTGGACATCAATGCGGCCGACTCGGCAGCGTTTGACTCCCTGCCGGGGATTGGAGGATATTTCGCAGCCAAGATGGTGCAGATGCGCACGGAGCTCGGCGGCTACTCCTGCTGCGAGCAGCTTCTGGACATATGGAACTTCGGGCAGGAGCGCTACGACGGCCTGCGTGACCTCATTACCTGCGGCCCGGGTGCTGAGCCGCTGCGCCTCTGGAGCCTGCCGGAGGATTCTCTCAAACTTCACCCCTACATCCGTGGATGGCGCACCGCCCATTCAATAGTACTCTACAGAGACAG
>CAMZEI010000061.1 GCA_947305815.1 uncultured Bacteroidales bacterium
AGCCAGCGGTCAGGCCCGAACCAGCGGAGTCCGTCAGCTAGCGAAGGGTCATAGAGTTTGATACCGTAATCCAGGCGCAGCAGCAGGAAACTGAGGTCGAGCCTGAGACCGAGTCCCCAGTCCGCTGCTATATCACCGATATTGAAATCCCATGTATTCCAGATATTGCCGATTTCGGCAAACAGGGCACCCTCAAGCGGTCCAACTATGCTGAAACGGTATTCCAGATCCGCCTCCAGCTTGATGTCGCCGGTTTGGCTGGGTATGGAGAAGAAGTCGCTCATCTCAGACGCGCCGGGACCAAGCGAACGCGCCTGCCATGCCCTCATCCCGTAGGCGCCTCCTGCATAGAACTGTTTTTCAAACGGCACTGCCGTCGAATAGCCGAAGGCATAACCCGCACCGGCGAGCAGATGACCTACAAGGGCGTTCCCGTCATTGCGTCCAAAACGGAGTGCCCTGGTCAATTCTAACTGGGCCTTGACATACTGCGAAGTCGGCAGCCCGAACACTTCATCGACCTTGAGGAGCTTAAGGATATTACCGGAAAGGTCCAGGGTAAGACGCTGTGAGCGATATGAGGATTTGGGGACTACGTCGCTGTCAGTGGTATGGTAGAGCACAGCGCTGATGCCTGCGTCAAAATGGTCGGTAAAAGTATAATAGAGATATGGATTCTTGAGCAGATAATCGAAGAACTCATCCCCTATATTCCTGAGTTTGACGGCGTTGAGTCGCAGAGGGTAGAGCTGGTAATATATCCCCTTGTCCGCAAATGAACCGGAATAGCCGTAGGAAAGCGTCGCCATGTCGCGGGAATACTCTATACGGTCATAGAAATTGTAGGCAACATTGATCTCAGTGCGGGGGATATCGTTGCCGCGGAACCTCGAAATCGGAGCTATGAGGATTCCCGGTAGGCTTAGCCCTGAGGAAATGCCGAACTCGGACGAGCGCACAGAATTGTCCAGACGGAACTGGAAATTACCCGTGAATCCGAGCCTGAACCATTCGCCGCCGCCGAAGAGGTTCTTGTGATAGAAACTCAGTTGGGGCGATATGCCTACCAGTCCGCTGGAATTAGTGGACGCTTCGAGCTGCACCTTGAAGCCCTGCAAATCCGCTTGCGAGAGGCGTATGTTGCAGTCCACCAGCGCACTGTCACGGGGGGAGAGTTCAATCCCGACTCCGGTAAAAGATTTGACCGATGAGATGCGACTGAAAGTATTGGTCACCTCCCGGGCGCTGTACAGGTCGCCGCTGTGGAGAGTATTGAGCCCGTTAAGAAGAGAGGTGCGCACATTCATACCTTCGGGGTAGCTCACCTTGACTTCGCCTATGCGGTATCTTGTAAGAGGACGTGCCGCCGAAGGGTCCTCGTTGCGGGTATAATTGCGTATGCAGTAATCCAGAGTGACCGTACCGTCGCCGGACAGCGTATCTGCCACGAATGAATAGTGGTTCTTGCCAAAATCATAGTATCCCCTGTCGCGGAAGAAAGCCGTGCCCCTCTCGCTCTCGCGGTCAAGCAGCTTCTCGGAAAGGAATTCGCCCTCATGAACCAGGGAATTCCCGCTGTCTGCGGTAAATTCGTCCTTGAAACCTTCATCCTCAGGCAGTTCGTATTCAATGCTTGAAATGCGGTACCTTCGTCCGGGAGTGATCACATACTCGACATATGTTTTGCGGCCCTTTGTGTACACCTGAGCCGTAACCTCAGAACCATAATAACCCTCATAGGCCAGATGGTTCTCAATATTGACGCAGCTATTCTGCACGGCAGAAGAGACGTATGTCACAGGTGGTGTCCCCAGCTTGCGAAGGAACCGGTCCATGCCGCTTCCGCTGCCGTCAGACCAATTGTAAATGTATACGAATGGGTTGATTGCGGTGAATAAGGCACTTGGGGGATTCTGTTGCAGATAGGGCGTTATATCGCCGGCCGTAAGTTCGCACGGGGAGCTGAAACTCACCTTGTTGCTCACGAGTCTGGTCTCCCCCTCCGGCAGCGCACGTGTGGTGCTGCAGGAGACGACAGCCAGAGTAATGAGCAATATGGGGAGAAGCCTGCGCATATCCGTGCAAAAATAGGAAAAAGAAGTTGTATATTTGTCGTCAATGTCAACTATAACCGCAAGCGAGATCAAATTTATACGCAGCCTCGGCGAGAAGAAGTACCGCACACAGACGGGACTATTCATAGTCGAGGGCGAGAAACTCGTAGCCGAAGCCATGGCTTCCGGCTTCACCGTGCAGAGAGTTTATCGCATGGACGAGATTGGTGAGGACGTAATGAAGCGCATCACTCTCCTGAGTTCCCCCTCCCCTGCGCTTGCAGTTGTAGAGCAGCGAAAGGACACCCCGGAGACGGACTTTGAAGCTCTCAGCATAGCCTTGGACGGCATCCGCGATCCGGGCAACCTCGGGACCATACTGAGGATAGCAGACTGGTTCGGCATTGACACCGTATTCTGCTCCCCCGGCACCGTAGAGCTATACAATCCCAAGGTAGTCCAGGCGACTATGGGGGCAATCTTCCGCGAGAAAGTAGTTTACAGAGACTTGCGCGAAGTGTGCGAGATGTTCGCTTCACGTGGCAAGAGGATCTGGGGAACCTTCCTCGAAGGCTCAGACATCTACTCCGAGGCTCTCTCGGACAGCGGTCTTGTAGTGATGGGCAGCGAAGCTGACGGTATCAGCGCGGAAGTCGGCTCCTGCGTCAGCGACCGCATCACTATCCCGTCATTCGCCTCAGGCCAGGGCTCCGAATCGCTCAACGTAGCGGTAGCCACCGCAATTACCCTTTCCGAATTCAAACGCCGCCTGCTGTAATGCTTATCTATCAGGTCCTTCCGCGCCTATGGGGCAACGGACACTTTTCCGCATTGGATGAAGCGTCACTAAAGTACCTTCGCAGCTTAGGGGTGACTCATGTCTGGTTCACCGGGATTCCCCGGCACGCAACAGACAAGCCATACGTCAAGGGCAATCCGGGAAGCCCCTACGCCATAGAGGATTACCACGATGTCAATCTTTATCTGGCCGATGACCCCGGCAAGCGCATGGAGGAGTTCGAGGCCCTGGTAGCAAGGACCCGAAGAGCCGGGATGGAAGTCATAACCGATCTGGTCCCCAATCACGTGGCTCCCGAGTGCCGCGATTTCGTGACTCACCCTTACTATGACTATGACTGGTCCGATACGCTCAAGATAGACTGGAGCGTCCCATCCAACCGCGAAGCGCTTCTGGAAATTGTGCTTTTCTGGGCTTCCAAGGGCGTAAGAGGACTGCGCTGTGACATGGTGGAGCTGGTCCCTGCGGAAGTCATGCAGGATCTTATCGCCGACGTTAAGAGCGTGCATCCGGACTTCATCTTCATAGCCGAAATCTACGGCCGGGACAATTACAGACGCTATATTGACGAAGTGGGCTTCGACCTGCTGTACGATAAATCCGGCTTGTACGACGCCCTCTGCAACATATGCATGCATGGCGGCAGCGTACGCGCAATCACCCGCAACTGGCAGGGCCTGGGAGACATGCAGCCCCGGATGCTCAATTTCCTTGAGAACCACGATGAGCGCCGCATGGCATCGGCACAGATGCTCGGCAGCCCGGAGAGGGCATATGCCGCCCTCGGACTAGCCGCGCTGTTCAATTCGGCGCCCTTCATGCTCTATGCAGGGCAGGAGCTCGGCGAGAATGCCGCGGATGGCTCCGACGGCAGAACAAGCATTTTCAACTTCGCTGAAGTCCCGGCTCTCCGGCATCTTGACACCAAACTCCATACCGGCAAGGGCCTCAGCCGCGAGGAGACCTCAGTGCTCGCAAAATACCGACAGACCCTGAAGCTATCGCAGTCACCGGAGTTCCTCGGCAGCGCCAATTACGACCTACAGTACTGCAATGAAGCGTCTTCCTGGTTCGATCCTGACAGGCATTTCGCATTTCTGCGCTACAGACCCGGCAAGGCGTGGCTGGTGGTCTGCAATTTCTCCGACTCCCCCGCTTCGCCTTCCGTGTATATCCCCGAAGGGCTTCTTCCCGGAGGCGAATCCATGACACTCAATGTCCCGGTACAGCCCTGGGACTTCACAGTAATCAAGATAGGATGATGAGAATACACGGCACTCTCATATTGCTGTTCCTGTCAGCCACGAGTCTCTTCGCACAGAAGACGCCCGTGAAGCCGGCTTATCTCTCCAAAGGAGACAAGGTCGCAATAATCTCCGCCTCGTATTTCTCCCCAGCTGAGGCGATTGACAGCTCCGCTGCCGTCCTGCGCCTCTGGGGATATGAACCTGTCATCGGGCCCAACACTGACAAGCGTGAGGCCGGCAAGTATGCCGGTAAGCCATCGGAGAGACTTAGCGATCTCGTATGGGCTCTCGAAGGCCCTGAGATCAAAGCAATTATATGCAGCCGCGGGGGCTATGGCACAATACATCTGCTCCCATATCTGCACAAGGAGCTATTCTCCGCCAATCCCAAATGGATTGTGGGATACAGCGATGTCACTACCCTGCACAGTATCGAGACCCTCTCGGGAGTGATTAGCCTGCATGCCGTAATAGGCGACGTGCTCTCACTGGATGGAGGCAAAGACCCCGGTAGCTCGCTAATGCGCGAAATTCTCTCGGGGCGCATCCCCCGCTATGAAGTCCCCTCACATCACTGCAATATCCCCGGCTCAGCCAAAGGCATACTCGTGGGCGGAAACCTCAGCACGCTGGCCCCTCTCTGCGGCAGCGACTGGGACATTCTGAAAGAAGATACCTATATATTATATATAGAGGATGTCAAAGAGACCTACCACCATCTGGACCGTCTGTTCAATACCTTGCTCCTTCATGGTCTGAGTCACGGATGCAAGGGCGTAATCCTGGGAGATTTCGAGGACTGCAAGAAGGACCTGGAGTACTCCGGTGTTTATGAACTGCTCGTAAGTTACCTGCTCGGCTGGGACATACCCGTACTCTGCGGCTTCCCTGCCGGCCACGGCAAGACCAACCTTCCCCTTATAATGGGAGCGCCCGTCTCCCTGGAGGTCCGGGAAGACGGGGCTACCGTGAGTTTTGATATCGATGGCGAGGTGCTTGTAGTCGATACTTCCTCGCTCTCATCGCGTTAGAACTTTCGTCCGAATACTTTCTGCAGCTTACGACCTATAAACAGGCCCCTGGGCTTGTTCCCCATAATTATATCCAGCTGCCTCAGAGAGTGAAGGTCTGTCGCTGCGAAGGAATACAGCCCCTTGTCAAGCAGGTAGTTGATGACCCTCATGGACGTATGCCCGTAGGCACCCGTGAGTGACATAAGATTTAGCTGCAGGCGGCAACCCATGTCGCAGTAGCGATCCAGATTGTCAAGTCCCTGCTCCTTTATGAACAGATATCTCTCCGGATGTGCAAGGATGGGCTTGTACCCCTCGTAGACGAGACGGAATATGACCTGCTCGAGGTTGTGACTGGGATAGTAGTATGACATCTCGATGAGAATAGACCCATCAGGGTATGTCAGCAGCTCATCCCTTCCTATCCTTGACTCGAAGTCCTTTACCACCATATACTCGGCGGCGAAGGCGGTTTTCACTCCCCATTCAGCGGGAATCTTCTTCACGAACTCAGCGTAGGTACTGCGCAGCAACTCCTCGTTGGTATCTTCGTACACCTCAGGATTGAGGTGAGGCGTGAAGATGAAATCCTTGCAGCCTGCATCAGCCATCCTCTTGATGGCCTTGAGGGAGTTCTCGGCTTCGGCGAACCCGTCGTCTACATCCGGGAGGAGGTGATTATGTATGTCTTGGCTCGAAAGAATCATTACGCTTTACTGGACTTGGACTTCTTCCCTTTCTCTTTCTTTTCCTTTTCAGGATCTTCTCCGTAGCCGTAGCCATAACCATAGCCGTAACCGTAGCCGTAGCCATAGCCGTGTCCATAACCGTAACCGTAGCCCTGCTTGCTGCCATATCCATACCCGTGGCGTCTGGTGCCGTAGCCATAACCATAGCCGTAACCGTCTCCGTAGCCATACGAATACTTGATGGAGCCGAAGTTGATGCCGTTGAGTATCATATAGACATTCTTCAGAGGAGCGTTGGGGTTATGGATAGCCTCGTTGATCTGAGGCAGCAGCTTGATCGCGGTGAAGTCAGCACGGGTCACATACAGGGTGACATCCACGCACTGGTTGATAAGCATCGAGTCGGATACCGGGAACAGAGGCGCCGAGTCGATGATGATGTTGTCGTAGTAATCCTTGAAGAACTCGATAAGCTGCTTGTGCTTGCCAATGGTAAGGAGCTCAGTGGGGTTCGGCGGGATAGGGCCTGCAGGGATCAGGTCGAGGCAGCCGCTGATGCCGCTGTTGGTTACCATGTTGGGGCTGAGCGAGGTGGAGCCTACGAGGTAGGATATCACGTTCTTGCCGTTCTCGAAACGCACCTGGTCGAATACCTTCTGGAGCACGGGCTTGCGAAGGTCCATACCAATCAGGAGCACCTTCTTCTGCGCGTTTGCAAGCGAGAGTGCAAGGTTGACCGATACGAAGGACTTACCCTCACCCGGCACGGATGATAGAACCTGAATCACCTTGTTGTTGGGCATGTACTGCAGGTTGGAACGCAGCATGCTGAACGACTCGGTAAGCGAATCACGTCCGTGCTTGTTGATAAGCTTCGCATCTTTTGCGAACGGCAGCACGGCTATAACCGTGGAATCGACAGCGTTCGTAATATCCTTCTTGGTCTCGACACGGAACTTAAACATGGTCCTGAGGATAACGAATCCTGCAGGAAGTGCAAGACCGATTATCAGAGCCACGAGGAAGATAGCCTTTTTGTTGGGGCTGATAGGAGTCGAGGATGTATGTGCGGGGTCAACGAGCCTGAAGGTCTCAGCCTGCGAATACATGCTGATCTGAGCTTCTTCCCTCTTCTGCTGCAGGAGCAGGTAGAGAGGCTCGATAACCTCGAGCTTGCGGCTCATCCTCTGGAGCTCATACTGCTGCTGAGGGATGTCGGCAATCTTGCGGGAGCTGGAAGCCACGCTCTTGGCGAGCTCGCGCTCCCTGATGTGATAGACCTTGACGAGGTTGGCGATGGAGAGCTCGATGCCCCTCTTGCCGTCCTCCAGCTGGGACATCATGCTGCGCACCCTGGGGTTGCTCTCACTGGAGCTTGCGACCATCCTGTTGCGCTCTGCTACGAGAGTGTTGTACGCAACAATCGAAGAATTCAGCCCGGCATCGCTGAGGCCTATGTTGGTAGGTATGACCTTGAACTCCTCGCCATCCTGAATGAGATAGTCGGATATCATCGCAAGTACCTTGAGCTGAAGCTGCACTTCCTCAAGCTGAGTGCGGTAATGCATGTCCGTGGACATGGTCATCTGGGTCTGGGAATCGATGTTGGCAAGTGCATTCTGAGAGGAATAGTTGCTGATTCCGCTCTCGGTAACATCCAGCTCACCGGCAATTGCCTCAAGTCGCTGGTCAATGAAATTGATTGTGTTGAGCGAGATGCTGTTGGCGTATTCCTGGGCGTCGCGGTTGTTGACATATACCATGGCGTTCAGGATATCGCGGGCTCGTGCGGGCTGCACGTCAGTCATTGACAGGGTGACGACTTCCGTAGGCATCTTGAGGGTATTGTAGTTACCCACGGCTATCTGAGCCTTGACCTGTGATGCGAAATCCCTTGCGAGCTTGGCGGACGAAGTCCAGCTGCACACATAGGTATCTCCCTTCTGCATCTCCACGAGGAAAGGAACGTCTATCTTGACCTTGGACGAACCGGCCTCGAAGAACTCGCCGTACTTTAATGCGCCTTCAACAGGGAAAGACTGGCCGTTCACGGTAAGCCTGGTGACGGTAAATTTGCCGCCTCCGGCGTCCTTGAACTTGAGGTACACGCTCGACACCTGCATATCTGTGGGCAGGAGTCCGTTCTGCTCAATGGAGAAGGTGAAAGGCGAGTCATTGTAGTACTCGGAGAGCTTCTTGCCGAACAGCGAGCGCAGCTGCGCAATGTTGATGCGGCCATTGGCTATGGGAAGTACATAATGGTAGTACCTCTTGTTGATGTCCAGCTCGTCCAGCACGCCCTTCATGGTATTGGGGCTGATAAGCATGAACACCTCGTTGTCAATTCGCTTGCTGAGGGTCCTGGTGCCGCTGAGTTTGGACAGCAGCTGGGTCTCGGAGCTTCCGACATCGTTGCGGTTAAGCATGGCGATAGCCGTAGTCTCGAAGACGGTAGTCTGAAGCCTGATATACACAAAAGCTATCAGCATTGCAAAGGCGGCGAAGCCAAGCATCCACCATTTCAGACGCCAGAAAAAGTCAAGAATGTCTCGGAAATTGAAATTCAGAGTCTCCTCGATAGTGGAGCTCTGACGCGAAGTCACGTTGTGGTTGTATTCGTTGTTATCCATAAATCTCCGGATGAACTATCTTAAGAACGCTACAATTGCGAGTATCGTGGAAATTGACGAGAGGAAGGTGCTCCACAGGCCGGTGGCGGCGTTGGCGGAAGCGATCCTCGTGGACCTCGGCGGGACGTAGATAATGTCGTTCTGCTGGAGGAAGAAGTTGGGGGACTCAAGCACGTGGGCGTCGCGCAGATCGATGGTGTAGTGCTCCATGCGGTTGTTCTCCTCACGCACGATGATGATGTCCTTGCGCAGTGCCGTGATGCTGAGGTCGCCGGCACGTCCGAGTGCCTGGAGTATGTTGACCTTCTCGGAATCGAAGTAATATGTGCCGGGACTCTTGACTTCACCAAGGACCGTTACTTTGTAATTGCGGAACGATACATAGACGATGGGGTCCTTGACGTCCTTGCGTATTTCAGAAGACAGGTACTCGGTAAGCTCCTGGCGGGTCATTCCTTCGACGTGGATAAGGCCTAGGATGGGGAAATTGATGCAGCCGTCGGGACCTACGAGGTAACCCAGTGTAGAAGACTC
>CAMZEI010000062.1 GCA_947305815.1 uncultured Bacteroidales bacterium
TCAGGCCGGCTTTGTATTCGACTCCGGCGTGGTCAGAACAGATGCCTATTGTCATGACTAATGGTTTAATAAATAACTGATTCTGCGGGAGGCTTCGGCGGGACCGATGAGGGACAGGATCTCGTGGATGCCGAGGCCGCTGGCGGAGCCGGTGAGGGCGAGGCGGATGGCGTTCATCACTTTCCCCATGGGCCAGCCATTGTCCCGGACATGACTTTCAATGTCGGGAGTAGATTCCGGGTGGGGCCCGGAATGACTATTAAGCCAATCGGCTACTTCGGTAAGGCAGGGAGTGGTCTCGGGAGTGAGGAATTTGGCGACGTCCTTCTCTACGAACCCGGAGGGAGCAACGAACAGATAGGGCGCGGCGGTCCAGAAGTCCTCCACGAAGGTGGCGCGGTCCTTAATCACGCCCACGACCTTCTCTACATACTCCGGCGGAGCCGATACCCCGTGTGCGGCCAGCACCTCTGAGTAGAGTCCGGCCAGCTCGGCATCGCTCTTCATACGCAGGTACTCGCGGTTGAACCACTTCGCCTTCTCGGGATTGAACTTGGCTCCTGACTTGCCGACCTTCTCCAGCGAGAAGGCCTCGATAAGCTCGGCCATGGAGAATATCTCCTGCTCGGTGCCGGGATTCCAGCCCAGCAGGGCGAGCATGTTGACGAATGCCTCGGGGAAATAACCGTCTTCGCGGTAGCCGCGTGAGGTCTCTCCCTCGGGAGAAACCCAGCGCAGAGGGAATACGGGGAAGCCCATCTTGTCGCCGTCACGCTTGGACAGCTTGCCGTTGCCCACGGGCTTGAGGAGCAGGGGAAGGTGGGCGAATGCCGGCCTCTCCCAGCCGAAAGCCTCGTACAGCAGGTAGTGCAGAGGCAGCGAAGGGAGCCATTCCTCACCGCGGATAACCTCGGTAATCTCCATGAGATGGTCGTCCACTATATTGGCGAGGTGATAGGTGGGGAGCTCGTCGGCCCTCTTCCAGAGCACCTTGTCGTCCAGGGTTGCGGTATCCACGCTTATGTGTCCGCGGATGATGTCGTCCATCTCCACGACACGGCCTTCCGGCATCTTGAAACGCACGGTCCAGTCGGTGGTCTCTTCCAGCAGGCGAGCGACCTCTTCGACGGGCAGGGTCAGCGAGTTGCGCAGACGGCCGCGGGTCTGCCAGTTATATATAAAGGTCTGACCCTTAGCCTCGGCGGCTTTGCGCTCTGCATCCAGGGACTCTGAGCTGTCGAAGGCATAATAGGCGAAGCCTCCCTGCACCAGCTGCTCGGCGTATTTGCGGTATATGCCGCGCCTCTGGCTCTGGCGGTAGGGAGCGTGAGGATGGCGCTCAGAGGCCTCTTCGACCACATGGCCCTCGGCGTCGACGCCTTCGTCCGGGATTATCCCGCACCAGCGCAGGGCCTCAATTATATACTGCTCGGCCCCGGGCACGAAACGGTGCGAGTCCGTGTCTTCGATACGGATTATGAAATCTCCACCTTTCTGCTTGGCATACAGATAGTTATACAGTGCTGTGCGGACGCCTCCCATGTGGAGGGGCCCGGTAGGTGAAGGTGCAAACCTTACTCTTGTGCGTCTAGTCATATTCTGCGTATTGCTGGTGTATTCTCGAGTTCACTGAAATTCTCACCCGGCTTCACATACAGGATGGGAGGGCAGTCGGGGTCGAAACGGAAGGTCCTCTGCCCCTCGGTATCGCCGAAGCGTGCACGGGTGCGGTTCTCGGGCAGGGAAATGCCTTCACTGCTTGCCTGCGCGCTGCGGTCGTAGCGGAAGTCGCGGGGAATCTGGATTATGTTGCCGAGGTTGATGTCCGGACCTATGAGGTCGTTGAACTTGAACCCCGTAGCTATGGCGGTGATGGTGACGGTGTCGCCGACGGCAGGGTCGTCGTCCCACACGAGGCCGCGCTTGAAGTTGTTGGCGTTGCCGGTGTAGGAGGCAATCTTGCGGTTGATCTCGTCGAAGTCCATCATCTTGATACCGCTGTCGTTCTTGCCGGAGGTGATGTTGATGAGGACGTTCTTTGCGGTCTTGAGGTCGAAGTCGTTGAGCAGAGGGGATTCGAAGGCCTCCTTGAGGGCGTCGTCGATACGGGTCTCGCCCCGCCCGGTGCCGCGTCCCATCAGGGCCATGCCGCTGCCCTTCATCATGGTCTTGACATCCTCGAAATCAACGTTGATATAGCCGGGACGCGAGATAATCTCGATTATGCCCTTGACCGCGGTGCAGAGTATCTCATCGGCCTTGGGGAAGGCCTCGTGGACGAGCTGGTCGCCGAAGTACTCGCAGAGCTTCTCGTTGTTGATGATAAGCATGCTGTCCACGTTCTTCTCCAGCTCGTGGATGCCGTCTATTGCGCGTGAGAGGGTCTCGTTGCCTTCGTTGCGGAAGGGGAGGGTCACTACGGCAACGGTCAGGATCCCCTTGTCCTTGGCCATCCTTGCTATGACAGGGGTAGCTCCGGTGCCGGTGCCTCCGCCCATGCCGGCGGTGATGAACACCATCCTCGTCTGGGGGTCCAGTATGGTCTTGTCTATGGCGTCCTGGCTTTCCAGGGCGGCGTTGCGTCCCTTGATCACATTGGTGCCGGCGCCGAGGCCAGGGCCCATCTGGACCTTGACCGGGACGGACGAACGGCTCAGTGCCTGGGCGTCCGTGTTGCAGACAGCGAAGCAGCAGCCCTGTATGCCCTGGTCATACATGTACGAGACGGCGTTGCATCCGCCGCCACCCACTCCGATGACCTTGATTATCCTGTCGGAAGGAGTCCAGTTGACGGGACTCACTATATCGAATTCGTCTCCCATATCGTGTTACTGCATTTCGTCAAACAAACCTCCTATTGTGCCCTCGAAGCCATTCTCGATGGATTTCTTTATGCTGCCGAGGAAGCGGCTTCTATGCTTTTTCTCCGGCTTCTTGCGAGGCTCGGGCCTGGACTCCGCTTCGGGAGCGAACACGGTGCCTCCGAGGTCCTGCTCCTGCTCCTCCTGTGCGGCAGCCTCTCCTGCGCATCCCAGATACTTGTCACTGCGGGCCTCGAGTATCATGCCCACTGTGGCCGCGGCGCTCATCTCACCGAGTCCCTCGCAGCCCTGATGGCTGAGGTTCTTGATACGCGGGAAGCCTGCCCTCACTGTGTAGCCGGACATCTCGCCCAGCATCACGCCGGTGTTCACGAGGCCGGCACCGCCGCCTGTCAGCACCACGCCGCAGCGCAGACGGTCGGCATAGCCGCTCTCCTGTATGAGGTACAGCACCGCTTCGAGTATCTCCCTCATGCGGGCGGTAATTATCTGTGAGAGGAACTTTACCTGTATCTCCGAATAGTTCGCGGTTTCGTCGTCGGATATCTGTAGCACCTTGCCTTCGAGATTCTGCAGCCTGTCCGGCAGGCATGCTCCGTAGGCGAGCTTGATGTTCTCTGCGAGCTCGGTGTGCAGGCCACATTCAATCCTGATGTCGGAAGTCACCACCTTGCCGCCGAAGGGGATGGAGCCGTAGTAGCGCAGTATCCCGCCGTGATAGACGGTGACAGAGCTGACTCCGCCGCCTATTTCCACGAGGGCCACGCCTCCTTCCATCTCCGAGTCGGTGAGGACTGCCCTGGCGCTGGCATCGGGTAGGAAATACTTGCGGGCTATAGCTACGTTGAGACCGTTGAACAGCAGGTCGAGGTTGCGGGTTGCCTTCCTGGCTCCGACGAACAGCTTGAAGTTGCCGGAGATCGAGGCGCTGGTCGTGCCTATGATGTCTTCCGCGCTGCCCTGGATGAAGTCGTCCGTCGAGTAGGACTGTATCACAGCCCCGTATATCTCCTGCTCATTCGGGTTCGCGAGCTTGAAGCTGTCCAGAGCCATGTCGCCCAGACACTGTACCTCATCGGCATCGATAAGTCCCTCGGGATTGCTCCTGCTCACTGTGGATGAAGTGGCTTCCTGCTTGATGCTGTAACGCGGCAGGCCGACGGCCACCTGGGTTATGGTGATGCCGAGTTCCTTCTCGGCTTCGCTTATCGCGGCCTTCAGCGGGACCGAAGCCTTCATGGGATTGATGACGGCGCTGTAGAGTATGCCTTCGGACGGCGTCTCCCTGTAATAGATCACCGTCACGTGCTCGTCTTCAACCTTAGCTACGCTGAGGGCTATCTTGGAAGTGCCGAGATCGACTGTCGCTATATATCTTTCTTCCATCTTGTATTATTTGCAGATAAGCTGTTTGCTGTATTTCAGATTGACGCTGGTGTATCCCTTGCCAATAGGCCTCACGGAGCTGATGTAATTGTCGGCGGCTGCCATTTTCTCCTCAATCCTGTCGAATCCGCCGAAGAGGAAATCCTCCCCGCCGCCGTCCAGACGCAGTACCAACTCTCCGCTGCGGGTTACATTGATCTCATCTATCCTCTGCCTCCAGTCTCCTGAGGTGAAGCCTACAAACTCCAGCGCTCCAGCGAGCCATTTGGGGTCGCCGGGTATGGTGCCGGCAAACAAGGGCACATCTGCCTCCCATTTGTCCGACAGGGGGAAAAGATGTCCGCCCGCGTCTGTGTAGCAGCCCTCAGGGCCTTCGCCCAGCCTGGCTACAGGAGTCCTCTGGAGCACTTTCAGGTGCAGGGCTCCGTCACCGGTCACCCAGGCATCCGCCTTCTCGACGGTGCTCTGGTGCGAGAGTATGGATTCGATCCTGCCCAGGTCCACTTCGGCCAGGCTCTGCCCCGTCCATGCGCCGTATCTCTGGGCTACGAGGGTGCGTATATCTTCGATGTCCAGACACCGGCAGGTACCGGTGAGTTCTATCTCCATTGCGTTGCATAGCACCTTCATCCTCTCCTCGACGCTGCGCTCTCTCAGCCACCAGACAAGTGTTCCGATGGCGGCAAGCAGCAGGACGCAGAGTATGGTCTTGAGCCAGGTCTTCATCGGCTGGAGAGCATTTCGGTGATGGGTCCTACAAAGCGGTCAATATCGCCTGCGCCGAAAGTGACGAGCACGTCCAGCGGCTCGGCTGCGAGGCAGTCAAGCAGCTGGTCCTTATGCAGCAGAGCCTTTTCGGGGCATTGTACCGCATTGAAAATGAGCTCCGATGTGACTCCGGGGATGGGCTCTTCCCTCGCGGGATAGATATCCAGGAGTACCAGGGCGTCGACCATGCTGAGCACCTCGGCGAACTCGGCCGCGAAATCGCGGGTACGGGTGAAGAGGTGAGGCTGGAAGACCGCGGTTATCTTGCGTCCGGGGAACACTTCGCGCAGTGACACTATGGTGCTGCGCAGCTCCTCGGGATGGTGGGCGTAATCGTCGATGTAGGTGAGCCCTGGCTTGCTTACATGCACATCCATGCGGCGCGCTACACCTTTGTAGCTGCCGATGGCGGCGCGCACCTTCTGGGCGTCTACCCCGTAGCAGAGGCAGATTACGGCTGCGGCTATGCTGTTCTCGATGTTGAGGCGTCCGGGGATGCCGACGCGTATGTCGCTGAGCACTCCGGCGGGGTACACCAGATCGAAGGTGTAGCAGCCGTCGGGGCCGAGGCGCAGATTGGTAGCGTGGCAGGCAGCCCTCGGGTCGTCCAGGCTGTAGGTGAATATCTTAGCCGGGATGTCTCCGACGGAGAGGCCGTACTTGAGCACCAGGGTCTCGGTTACCTGCGAAGCAAACTCGCGGAATGCCGCCCGCATGGTTTCCACGTCGCCGTAGATGTCCAGATGGTCGGCGTCCATAGCGGTGATGGCCGCAATCGAGGGGTGTAGCTGCAGGAAGGACCTGTCGTACTCGTCGGCTTCGGCTACCACGGTGTTGGACTTGCTCACGAGGAGGTTGGTGCCGTAGTTGCGGGAGATGCCTCCGAGGAAGGCGGAGCAGCCGGTGCCCGCCTGGGTGAGTATGTGCGCCACCAGGGTTGAGGTAGTGGTCTTGCCGTGGGTGCCGGCGACGGCAAGGCAGGCCTGGCCGCGGGTAATTTCGCCCAGCATCTCCGAGCGCTTGAGCACGCGGTAGCCTCGGCTGCGCGCCTGCACAAGCTCCTGCAGGTCGGCGGGCACGGCGGGGGTGTATATCACGAGGGTGTCCTCCACCGATGCGGGCAGACGCGAAGGGTCATCCTCGTAATGCACCGCGATGCCTTCACTCTCGAGGGCGGCGGTAAGCGGCGAGGGAGTCCTGTCATATCCGCTCACGCGGCAGCCGCGGGCATTGTAGTACCTTGCGATGGCACTCATGCCTATGCCGCCTATACCTATTAGATATATGTCAGTATAAATCTTGTTCATACAAGCTTGTATATTTCATCCACTATCGCTCCCGCTGCGCCCGGAAGGGCCATTGCGAGGGCGTTCTTTTCTATTGAAGCAATCTTTGCGTGATCCCCGATCAGCCCCAGCGCGATGGGTAGGAGCCTCTCGGATGCTTCGGCGTCACGCACCATCAGAGCCGCGTCCCTGCGCACGAGGGCCATGGCGTTGTGGGTCTGGTGGTCCTCAGCCACATTGGGCGAGGGGACGAAGACCGCTGCCTTGGCGGCTGCGCATATCTCCGAAATCGAGGACGCACCGGAGCGCGAGATCACCACATCGGCCCAGGCGTACGCGAGGTCCATACGGGCGATGAAGTCGCTGTAGCGCACTCCCGGACAGTCACGGTCTGCCATAAATGCGTCAACTCCCGCCTTGTAATACTTGCCGCACTGCCAGAGGACTTCCACACCTTCGCCTCCGGGACATCCGGCGGCAATCCAGCCTTTCATAGCTTCATTGAGCGTGCCGGCACCGAGGCTGCCTCCTACTACGAGAAGGTGCCTTGTCGCGGGGCTGAATCCGTAGAAGCGGCATCCTTCTTCCCTGTCCGCCTCAGTATAGGGGTGTATGTCGCTGCGTATGGGATTGCCGGTCAGCACTATATGCTCGGCGGGGAAGAACTTCTCCATACCCTCGTATGCGACGCAGATGCTCTGCACGCGGCGGCCGAGCAGGCGGTTGGTCAGGCCTGCGAATCCGTTCTGCTCCTGAATCAGGCAGGGGATACGGCGACGCGAGGCCGCCCAAAGCAGGGGAGCGCTGGCATAGCCTCCAACTCCCACGGCCACATCGGGCTTGAACTCATCTATTATGCGTCCAGCCCTGCGTATGCTGGAGAGCAGGCGCCAGGGTAGGGCGAGGTTGGCAAGGATTGCCGCCGGGCGCAGGCTCCTTCGGAGACCAGCGATGGGCAGGCCCTCGATGCGGTAACCGGCTGCAGGGACCTTCTCCATCTCCATGCGCCCGGCGGCCCCGACGAAGAGTATCTCCGTCTCGGGGTTAGCAGCCTTGAGGGCGCCTGCGATTGAGATGGCCGGGAAGATGTGGCCTCCCGTGCCTCCGCCGCTTATTATTACACGCAGTTTATCCTTGCTGTCCATCCTCTTGCTCGATTTGGGGTTCTACTATTGGTTCGGCATTCTTCTGCTCCTTCTTCATGCGGTCTGACATCATGCGGCTAATTGAGAGTATGACTCCGAACGCCACGCAGAAGCACAGGAAGGCCGATTTGCCGTGGCTGACCAGCGGCAGGGTCTGGCCTGTCATGGGGCCTATGTCGGCGTTGACGGTGATGTGCAGGAATGCCTGCAGCACTATCAGCAGCGAGAGGCCCGCCACAGATATCTTGGCGAACAGGTCGCTGCCGCAGTTGCGCGCTATCAGCGAGCCTCGCGCGAGCAGACTCACGTACAGCAGTATCACGAGTATGCCCCCGAGCAGGCCGTATTCCTCCACTATGAAGCTGAACATGTAGTCCTCCGACATGTCGGGGACCATGTAGCGCTGGGTGCTCTGTCCGGGGCCCTTGCCCACGATTCCGCCTTCCTTGATTGCTATCTTGGCGCCGTAGGGCTGGCGTATCTTGTCCAGGTACCGGTAGTAATCGTCCGAATAGGGCTTTGCGGCCATCACGCTGTCGGCCCAGTTGTTCTTCTCCGTGACGCGGCTGATGCCGGTGCCTATACGCGTCATGTACTTGCCGTCAGAGAGCTTGTAGATCCCGAAGCAGCTGCTTACTACGAGCAGGGCCGCCGCTGCGAGCACCAGCATGTCCCTGCGGCTTCCGCCGCCCAGCAGTATCACTATGAACATGATGCCGCCTATGAACAGGGCGCTGGAGTTGCTCCCGGGGATTACCGCCAGCATGGTCACGATGAACGGGAGATAGACGAACAGTATGCGTCTCAGAAGCATATTGTGCGGCCATTTGATCTTGCGCTTCTCGAGTGCGTCCATGGCCCATGCGAGGTACATAACCATCGCAACCTTGACCACCTCGAATACATGCACCTGCACTCCGCCGACCGAGAGGATACGATATACTTCGTTGATTTTTATTGGCTCGAAAGGACCTACCTTCTGGTGTAGATCGAGTATAATCAGCAGCGCCAGCGAAAGCGGGAAACCAAAAGGTGCCAGGAAGCGGAATACATTGATGTTGCGGATGTTGTACAACACTATGATTATGGCCAGACCGGCGGCTATCGTGATGAGCTGGCTGCGCACTATGTCGATGCGGGTCTGGCCGCTTTCGAGCAGACGCGAGGTCGAAGAGAACAGGCACACCGCCGACAGCAGTATGAGCATCAGGGTGATGACCCACACCACTTTGTCGCCCTCAAGCCTGTCGGCGAGGTTCCAGAAGGTATGCTTGTTCTTTGCCATGGTTTAAAGGTTCCTTACTGCTTCCTTGAATTTGGCGCCGCGGTCTTCGTAGTTCTTGAACAGGTCGAAGCTGGCGCAGCAGGGGCTCA
>CAMZEI010000063.1 GCA_947305815.1 uncultured Bacteroidales bacterium
TGAGACTTCCCTATAGGGTCGTGGGAGACTACCACGTTGATAGGCAGGAAGTGTAAGCACGGTGACGTGTTCAGCTGACCTGTACTAATAGCCCGAGATCTTTCCGTTGGAAGGATTGCCTTAGAACCTCGAATCTCTCTCAAGTAATATATTGCGGTGGTTATTGCAGCGGGGCCCCACCTCTTCCCATCCCGAACAGAGAAGTTAAACCCGCCGGCGCCGATGGTACTGCCACACCAGGTGGGAGAGTAGGAAGCTGCCGCATTTTCTAACAGTCCGAGTCACATCAGTGACCCGGACTGTTTTTTTATGCTCACGCATAAAAACCGAAAATACGGCAGCTTCGCTGTATCTTAATTCCAATCGAGCGGAGGGAAGTCGCCATCGAGGGCGGAGAGCTCCTCTTTGTCGTACCACACCACATTGGTATGGTGCCTGGAGCGGAAGGACCGTAACTCCTTGACGGAAGCACCGGTAGCATTGTTATATACCGCCCACACCGTGGTCGGAGGGCAGGTATAATCCACAAGGCCGGCCCTGATGTATAGCTTCCCCTTATAATTGCTTATCAAGACAGCCCCGTCATAATAAGGAAGTATCTTCGCCGCAAGGCGCGATGCCGGTACGGTCTGACGGCGTCTGGCAAAAGGCCACCCGCCGTATCTTCCGAGCAGTATGGCTCCATGATCACAGAGCGCAGGCTCGTCTGCATAGACATGGGTTATGCGGCTGTCAATTCCGCCAAGAGCCAGTGCCTGACCTCCTCCCTGGCTGTGCCCGTTTACCATAATATTGGTGCCGTCCCACTCCGGCAGGGTCACCAGATAATCTACCAGACGGACAAGCCTAAGGTACATCAGGCGGAAATACCAGGACTCCCTGTCCTTGAGAGGCCGATGTGGATACTCATGAAGAAGCCCTTCGTCCAGGTCCTTGTAATACTGCTCATCAGCCCCGTCGCGCATGCCGTGTGCATTGACATCAACTCCTATCATACCCTTTGAGGCATATTTGCAGGCCTTTTCAAGAAGACTCTGGGTGCGCACATCCGGAATGTCTGTAGCTCCGTGAGCACGTATCCTTATGGGCAGGGAGCCGGCAGCGGCATCCATAGGCACAGCCACATAAGCATTGACCGGGAATCCCTCATGCATCGACAACTCTATATGCCAGCATTTAAGGGAATCCCCATACTTCTCGGGTGCGGGTACGGCATCGACCTTCACCTGCATAGGGGTGCGACGCATCCTCGCTATCTCACGCCTCCAGAAGCGCTGCAGGTCACGCGGAGCCTTAAATCCAGGCCTTATTGTCTCCGGCTCAACCATGAAACCTATGTCTATGGCCGGTTTGTCCGGAATATTGATAATGATTGCAACCCATTTCGAAGAATCGCATACTTCGGAATAAATCTCACTGAATTCCTCTCCAAGGAGCACTTTGGAATGTCCGGTATCCATGCCGTTGACTCTGATTTCCATATCAAGCGAGTCGGCAGCTTCCAGGCAGCGTCCGTACACACGGACGGTATCTCCCAGCGAATAAATACCCTCTTGGGTGTTGAGTTTCAGCCTCACATCCTGAGCCGCTGCGGTGTAAAGGCCGGACAGCAGCAAAACGATTACAAGTAGTCTTCTCATGGCGAAAAAATGTTCTAAACCCAAATTTACAAATAATCTTATATTTGTGTTTATCCAACGCATACAGATTATGACCGAGATTTACGCCCAAAGGATAGAAGAGCTGCGCTCCATGATGCGCGCACGCGACTGGGATGCCGTGATACTCACCGGGTCCGATCCCCACCACAGCGAATACCCCGCCGAACGCTGGAAACAGGTCCGGTGGCTTACCGGGTTCACTGGCGAGGCCGGGGATGTCGTCGTGACCCTGGACCATGCAGGCCTGTGGACTGATACGCGATATTTCATCCAGGCGAACCGCCAGCTCGCCGGGACAGGAGTGGAGCTCCACAAGACCCGAGTCCCCGAGCAGGTACTGATCCCGGAGTGGCTCGACGCTACCTTCCCTGATAGTGCAGTGATAGCAGTAGATGGCCTCTGCCAGACCGATTCGGACATAGCTGCCCTCCCGGAGCGCTTCGACATCGCGAGCGTGCCCGACCTTCTGGACGCAATATGGAAAGACCGCCCCGGCATACCCCAGACTCCCCTATTCCGCGTGGATCCCGGCGAGGACGTCCCGTCCAAACTCCGCTGGCTGCGGGAAGTCATTGCCGAGCAGGGATGCGACGGCATACTCCTGACATCTCTCGACGAGGTAGCATGGATGCTCAATGTGCGGGCTTCTGACATAGAGTACAATCCGCTGGTAATTTCCGCCCTGCTCGTTACTCAGGACCATGCCGAATGGTTTGTCCTCAAGGAAGAGGATGAAATCTCCGCCGCAGTCCTCTCCGAAATCGAATCTGAAGGCGTGACGCTGCGCCGCTATGACGGTATCGAACTCGCGCTGTCAGAGTTCCAGGGCCGCCTGATGGCTGACTCAGGCACGCTCAACTATCACTGGCGCAGACAGATAAGCGCGGAGCTGCACTACTGCGAGAGCCCCGTGCAAATGCGCAAGGCGGTCAAGAACGAGACCGAAGTGGAGGGCATGCGCTTCGCCCACCTGCTGGACGGCATCGCCGTGGAGCAATACATCTACTGGCTGGAGAAGAGCCTGCAGGAGGGCAGGCGGATCAGCGAATGGGACGCGGCCCTCGAACTTGGAAGACTGCGAGCCGAAGCTGACGAGTACCTGGGGGACAGCTTCGAGACTATCTCAGCCTATGGCGAAGGGGCGGCTCTCCCCCACTACATCACGCCAAATGCAGGCGCTCCCATACTGGAGCCTCACGGACTGTATCTCTGCGACAGCGGCGGACAATACACCTGCGGCACCACCGACATCACAAGGACCATACCCCTCGGTCCCTGCTCTGAAATCGAGAGAGAAGACTATACGCTGGTACTCAAGGCCCATATTGATGCCGCAATGGCGGTATTCCCCGCCGGCACCTCCGGAAGCCTCATCGACTCCCTCTGCCGCGAGCCGCTGTGGCGCTCCGGACGCAATTTCGGCCACGGCACGGGCCACGGAGTGGGTTATGTGCTGTGCGTGCACGAGGGGCCTCACGACATGCGCCAGAACTACAACTCCCATCCCCTGCTCCCTGGGATGGTCATAACCGATGAGCCCGGTCTGTACCGCGAGGGGATGCACGGTGTGCGTCACGAGAATGTCCTGCTGGTGCGCGAAGCCTTCGAGACTGAGTTCGGCCGCTTCTTCTGCTTCGAGCCTCTCACCCTTTGCCACTTCGATACTTCAATACTGGTGAAAGAACTGCTCACAGACGAAGAACTCAGCTACCTCAACGGCTACAATGAGCTCGTACTGAGGGAACTGAGTCCTTATCTGAGTGAGGAGCTGTGCTCCTGGCTGCGCGAGAAGACGAGGCCCGTCTAGGCCATCAGGGCAGCTGCCTGAATGTGGGCGTTGACTGCCGTCAGGACGAAGAGGAGGACGATAACGGTCGCCACTATGACGCCTATTACCTTGACCCTCTTGAACCAGATCTTGCCATTCCAGCCGACGGTCTGAAGCATGCTCCAGAAGCCGTGGACAAGGTGCAGCCAGATGGCGCCGAACCATATGAGGTAAAGGAGAAGCACCCACCAGTTGCCAAAGGTTGCCATGAGCAGCAGATAGGGATTATTCTCAAATTCACCTATTCCGAACATCTCGGGAAGCTGCATCTTAGCCCAGAAATGGAAGAGGTGGAAGCACAAGAAGCCGAGTATCATTATGCCGAGTATCACCATGTTCTTGGCTGACCAGCTGTCTGCCGCGGCCTTGCTGGGGACCTCGTAGCGCTTCAGTCCTCCGCGGGCGGCGACGTTACGCCATGTGAGCCATCCGCCGTAAATGATATGCACTGCGAAACCGAGTGCAAGGACGGGGACCATGATGCTGATGAAGGGCGTGGACATGAAGTCGCAGCCCAGCTTGAACAGGCCGTCTCCCTCAGTGAAGAGCATGTCGTCTGCTGCGGCTATGCCGAATTTACCGGTGAAAGAGTCGATCACCGAGAAGAAATTGATGGTGCCGTGAAGGAGCAGGAAAAGGATGAGGAAAGCGCCGCTTACGGCCTGGATGAATTTCTTTCCTATGGAGGATGTGAAGATAAACATTGGCTGATTATTGCGTTACAGAATGCAAATATAGGCCGAATCTTGAAAGTTTCATAATTTTCCGTTACTTTTGTTCTCCGACAAAACGGACCCGATTATGTACAAAAGAGTACTGCTCAAACTCAGCGGAGAGAGGCTTGCAGGCCCCTCCGGCAAGGGGCTTGACCCCCAGACCCTCATGGGCTTCGCATCACGCATAGCCGCCCTCGCCGCGAAGGGGCACCAGATTGCGATAGTCAACGGCGGAGGCAACATCTTCCGGGGACTCGCCGGCGAAGGACTCGGGTTCGACCGTGTCACCGGCGACCGTATGGGCATGCTTGCGACGGTCATCAACTCCCTGGCGCTGCAGTCGGCATTCAAGAACCTTGGCGTCAAGGCTGAAGTCTTCACCGCAACTCCCATGGAGCCTCTGGCCCGCCACTACAACAGGGACAACGCCGTCCGTCTCCTTGAGGAAGGCGGCATAGCTCTCCTGTCCGGCGGCACCGGCAACCCGTATTTCTCCACCGACTCCGGTGCTGCACTGAGGGCTCTCGAGATTGGCGCGGACGCCATCTTCAAAGGCACCTCCGTGGACGGCGTCTATACCGCAGACCCGCACAAGGACCCCACGGCCGTAAGGTACGACGAGCTCACTTTCGAGGAGGCCTACGGCAAGGGCCTGAGGATTATGGACAAGACCGCCTTCGCACTGTGCCAGGACGGCAAGATGCCCGTAGTCGTATTCGATATCTCCAGCCCCACGGCTCTCGAGGAAGTCTTCGCCGGGGACAAGGCCGGAACCCTCATCCACGTATAATCAAAGGAATAAAAATATGTTGACAGACAGAGCAAAAGAAATCGTTTCGGCAGCCGAGACCAAGATGCAGGCAGCCGTCAGCTTCCTCGAAGAGGATCTCAAGACCTATCGCGTGGGCAAGGCCACTCCGGCTATCTTCAACGGCGTGATGGTCAATTACTACGGCTCTCCCACTCCCCTGCAGCAGGTATCCAGCATCACCACCCCCGATGCCAAGACCATAGCGATACAGCCCTGGGAGAAGAGCCTCATCGGCGCCATCGAGAAGGCTATTCTCGACGCCAATGTGGGACTCACCCCCTCCAACAACGGTGAAATCATCCGCTGCGTGGTGCCGGCCCTCACCGAAGAGCGCAGGCGCGAGCTTATCAAGAAGGCCAAAGTCGCCGGCGAGAACGCCAAGGTAAGCGTACGCAACGCCCGCCGTGACGCTATCGAGACCCTCAAGAAGGCCCAGAAGAACGAGGGCCTCTCCGAGGATACCGAGAAGGAAGCCGAGGACGAAGTCCAGAAGGCTACCGACAAGAAAGTCAAGGCCATCGACGACGTCGTCGCCGCGAAGGAGAAAGAGATTCTCACAGTATAGTCATTCCGGGCCCGGACCCGGAATCTCATATTTGATTTTTATCAAATAATTTGTACCTTTGCGACCCCTTTCGTGTGAAGGGATCGCAATTTTTATTAACCAGTTAAAGATCAAGACAGTGGACACACTTAGTTACAAAACTGTTTCGCTCAATGCAGCTACGGCTGACAAGCAGTGGGTCGTCATCGACGCCACCGATCTTGCGCTTGGTCGTCTCGCTTCCAGGGTAGCTCTTGTCCTTCGCGGCAAGAACAAGCCCGGCTTCACTCCCCACGTGGACTGCGGTGACAATGTCATCGTCATCAACGCTGAGAAGGTTGCTCTCGGAGGTAAGAAAATGACCGACCGCGTCTACACCCGTTACACCGGCTATCCCGGTGGACAGAGGTTCACGACGCCCCGCGAGATACTTGCCACCAGGCCCGCAGAGCTTGTCAGGAGAGCAGTAAAGGGTATGCTCCCCAAGACCCGTCTTGGCAGCAAGCAGCTTGGCAACCTGCACGTTTATGCAGGTCCTGAGCATCCGCACCAGGCACAGAACCCTAAAACCATCAAGTTGAACGAAATTTAAACAGAGCAAATGGAACAGACAAACGCCATTGGAAGACGTAAGGCGGCTGTGGCTCGCGTTTATCTCTCGGCAGGCAAGGGTGCCATCACGATCAACGACCGTCCCCTCGAAGGTTACTTCGCAGAGGAGACTCTCCGTTACGTGGTGAGGCAGCCCCTCGAGGTCACCGGAACCCTCGGCGAGTTTGACATCAAGGTCACCGTCGACGGCGGAGGCATCAAGGGACAGGCAGAGGCTATCCGCCTCGGCATCGCCCGCGCTCTCAGCGAGAAAGACAGGGAGGCTTATCGTTCCGCACTTAAGGCAGCAGGTCTGCTCACCCGCGATGCTCGCGAGGTAGAGCGCAAGAAGCCCGGCCAGCCTGGTGCAAGACGTCGCTTCCAGTTCAGTAAACGTTAGTATTACGACCGTTTTACAGGCGCAGCGGGGGTCATTAAACTTTTCCTTTGAAGAGCTCCCCTTCTGGCCGCAAAGATTCAGGACCGGCGAAAGCGCCGCTACCCGAAGCTTGAACAAAACAAAAAACAAAACAAAAAATGTCACGTACAAATTTCCAAGAATTGCTTGATGCAGGCGTACACTTCGGACACCTGTCCCGTAAGTGGAACCCTAAGATGGCGCCCTATATCTTCGACCAGAAGAACGGCATCCACATCATCGACCTGCACAAGACGGTCATAAAGCTCGACGAGGCTGCCGAGGAACTCAAGGCCCTCGCCAAGTCCGGCCGCAAGGTCCTCTTCGTAGGTACGAAGAAGCAGGCCAAGGACATCATTGCAGAGAAAGCTACTGCAGTGAACATGCCCTTCATCACCGAGCGTTGGGCTGGTGGTATGCTTACCAACTTCCCGACCATCCGCAAGGCCATCAAGAAGATGAGCACGATTGATAAAATGAAGGAAGACGGCACCTTCGAGAAGCTCGCAAAGCGTGAGAGGCTCCAGGTCGACCGCCAGAGGGCAAAGCTGGAGAAGAACCTCGGTTCCATCCGCGATATGTCCCGCCTCCCTTCAGCCCTCTTCGTAGTTGACATCCAGAAGGAAGCCAACGCAGTGAGGGAAGCCAACCGCCTCAATATCCCGGTATTCGCAATGGTTGATACTTGTTGCGATCCTTCCACCATTGATTATGTGATTCCGGCAAATGACGACGCCACCAAGTCCATTGACTGCATCGTCAGCGTGCTGTGCGCAGCTATCCAGGAAGGTCTTGAGGAACGCAAGCTCGAGAAGGACAAGGAGACTCCCGCAGAGGGTGAAGAGGTGCCCGCAGAGGCAGCTCCCGCCGCAGCAGGCAAGAAGCTCCGCGCCCGCAAGGCTGCTCCCAAGGATGAGGAAGAAGCTAAGGCCGAATAATTTCCGTTTGTTAAACTGTTAGAAAAATAAACACCATGGCAATTACAGCACAAGATGTAATGAAGCTCCGCAAGATGACTTCCGCGGGCATGATGGATTGCAAGAAGGCTCTCGAAGAAGCTGAAGGCGATTTCGAGAAGGCTATAGGCATCATCCGCGAGAAGGGCAAGCTGGTTGCAGCCAAGAGAGCCGACCGTGAGACCTCCGAGGGTGCCGTCAAGGCACGCATCGCCGGCACCAAGGCCATCCTTGTCTGCCTCGGTTGCGAGACTGACTTCGTCAGCCGCAACGCCGATTTCCAGTCTCTTGCTGACGCCATCGCTGACGTAGCTATCGCAGCATGCCCTGCAGACCTCGAAGGTCTCAAGGCTTGCAAGATGGCTGACGGCTACACCGTGGAAGAGGCTGTCGAGGCCCAGACCGGCAAGACCGGAGAGAAGCACGTCCTTGCATACTATGCACTGGTCGAGGCTCCTTTCGTGGCTCAGTACATCCACACCCTCAACGGCAAGCTCGGCGCACTCGTAGGCTTCAACAAAGAAGTCCCCGCCGAACTCGCAAAGGGTGTCGTGATGCAGGTCGCTTCGATGAACCCCGTCTCCATCTCCAAGGAGGACTGCCCTCAGAGCGTCATCGACAATGAGCTTGCAGTTGCTCTCCAGAAGACTAAGGAAGAGCTTGTCCAGAAGGCCGTCGACGCCGCCCTCAAGAAGGAAGGCATCAACCCCGCTCACGTGGACAGCGAGGACCACATCGAGTCCAACACCGCTAAGGGATGGATCACCGCAGAGCAGGCCGCCAAGGCACGCGAGATCATCAAGACCGTCGGCGAGCAGAAGGCCGCAAGCCTTCCCGAGCAGATGGTGCAGGGTATCGCCCAGGGTCGTCTCCAGAAGTTCCTCAAGGAGAACACCCTCGAGGAGCAGGAGTACCAGATGAGCGACAACAAGGAGACCGTGAAGGCCGCTATCGAGGCTGTCGACAAGGACGCCAAGGTCGTTGCTTTCAAGCGTTTCGCCCTTACCGACTAAAAGATTCCGGGAGGAGATTCCGGCTCTTCGGCCGGAATTACTTTTCCTCCCGTCATTCCGGGCAAGCGCAGCGCGACCCGGAATCTCAACAATAAAAAGACCCGGAGACCCCGGGTCTTTTTTTGGATAAAAATCGCTTACTTTGCACCCGGATATGATTTTGAGCAAAAAATTAGCCCTCATGTGCGCAGCGGTCCTTCTTCTGGCGGGGTCTGCGGGGCCCTGTGCCGGA
>CAMZEI010000064.1 GCA_947305815.1 uncultured Bacteroidales bacterium
ACAGAGATTTCCCCGTTGTCCCCTAGTACCACATAGTCGGCTTCGTTGACAGTGATGGGACAATGGCGCCACAATCTTCCAGTGTGCCTAAAAGTATATTTTATTGGACTTTTGCTTGTGATTTAAATGATAATTGTATATATTTGCAGCAAAAGTATAGTTTATTGGACTTATGAGCCTTGCGGAAGTAATAAAAAATCGTAGGAAAACGCTCGCTATATCGCAGCAGGATCTTGCTGAGATGGCTGGAATTGGACTCGCAACTGTTAAGGACATTGAGCGGGGGAAAGGAAATCCGTCTATTGGGACTGTTTCTAAGATTATGGAGGTCCTCGGGATGGAAATCGTGTATAAAGTTCGCCAGACGATATAATTCCTTAGGATATGAGACAAGTGAATGTATATGTGAATGATCGGAAGGCCGGGGTGCTGACAGAAATGCATCCTGGTACAGGTTATTCTTTCAAGTATGATCCAGAGTATCTTTTGTCGGATGCCCCATCAGTATCCGTATCATTGTCCAAAAAAAATGCGTCCTATGAATCCGCTTCTCTGTTCCCTTTCTTCGCAAATATGTTACCGGAAGGAGCCAACCGTAAAGTTATTTGTCGCACACACAGGATTGATGAGCACGATTTATTTGGGATTCTTGTCGCCATGGCAGGAAAAGATTTCATAGGAGGAGTACACATTAAAACGACAGCTTAATGATTGACATCAAGCATTGCCCTTCTTGTCTTGACGAGGGCTTTTCAACATATAGCCCGAAGGCTGCCCGTGCTCTATTTGATGGCCATAAGGTGAACCATCAATTGGATTTCGATCTTGACGGGCTTCATGACAAACCGGATATTGCCCAAGCGATGCATAGGATATCCGTATCTGGTGTTCAAGAGAAGTTTCCGGCCGTCATAGAGAAGGGTAGCATCCGTATCGCCAAGGAAGAGCAGCAGTCCACTTATATTTTGAAGCCCGCACCTTGGGATGAAACACTTCGGGAGCGCAAGCAGATTCCTGCTAATGAGAATCTAACAATGCAAATTGCGGCGCAAGTATATGGGATCCTTACGGCTGCAAATGGCCTTTGCTTTTCCCAAAAAGGCCAGATGGTATATATTACCAAACGATTCGATGTCCTTCCAGATGGGTCAAAGATGCTTATGGAAGATTTTGCGGCAGTTATCGGAAGGAACGAGCAGGACGATGGAAAGGAATTCAAATACAGTGGTTGCTATGAGGATATTGCCATGGCCATTCGGAAAAATGTCTCTGCCTGGATGGTTGATATGGAAAGATTCTTCGAACTCGTTGTGTTTAACTACATCTATGCTAATGGCGATGACCATCTTAAGAACTTCTCCTTGATTTTGCGGGGGCAGGATTATCGTCTTGCTCCGGCATACGATCTTCTGAATACTAGCTTACATGTGCGAGGCGATGATTTCGGTCTTGACGGAGGGCTTTCTCCAAACATAATCAAGAGTGATGCATATGCGAATACAGGGCATCCTTGTCGCCTGGACTTTGAGCGTTTCGGAGAGCGCATCGGTCTTGTGAATTCTCGTGCGGGCAAGATACTCGATAAGTATACGCAATTGCCAGAGTCTGCCATTACACTTGTTGGTAGAAGTTTTCTCAACGACAAGTTGAAGCGATACTACTTAAGAATAGTCTACGAACGAATAGCGAGATTCACCAGAGAATCAGACTAAAGGATTTATAACTTGCTTTCGATTCCGTGGGGCAAACGTGGGGCAAATATAAAAAGAAAAATCGCTAAGTGTGTGATTTTTCACAACTTAGCGATTTTGGGTGGTGACTCCTGCAGGATTCAAACCTGCGACCTTTTGATCCGTAGTCAAATGCTCTATTCAGCTGAGCTAAGGAGCCGGTTTCCGGAACGTGTCCGGATTGTGTGTTTATTCGGCGGGGGTCTCAGCGGGAGCCTCTTCGGCTGCCATCTGGGTCTGTCCGAGACGTCCTTCCTTTATGCGGGCCTTCTTACCGGATAGACCGCGAAGGTAGAAGATACGTGCACGGCGAACCTTACCTGCCTTGTTGATTTCGATTGAGTCGATGAAAGGAGACTCGTAAGGGAAAATCCTCTCAACGCCGATACCGCCCGAAACCTTGCGTACCGTAAATGTCCTGGTGAAAGGGGTTGCTCCGCTTATCTGGATAACGACTCCGCGGAATTTCTGAAGCCTGTCCTTGTCACCTTCCTTGATTCGATAGGTCACGGTGATGGTGTCACCTGCCTTGAATTTAGGGAACCTGGCAGCTTTGCCATTTGAAAAAGCCTGCTCAACGATCTTAATTGCGTCCATTGTGTCAGTAGTTAAACTGCAGCGTCATCAGTACCGTACGACGAGAGGCTGCGTTTTGGGACTGCAAAGATATAAACTTTTCGCAACCCTGCAAAATTATTTACTAAAAGTATTTTGACTCCTTCTCAAACAGCGCCCTGTCCTCGCGGCTGGGGTCCGGTTTGACGCTCGGACTGTCCGCCAGGGCCTCTACAGCCTGCCTCTCGCTGCGGCTCAGCTTGCGGGGTATCCATACCAGGAGCTTGACATACTCGTCGCCGCGGCCGGAGCCGTAGCCGTTGACGGCGGGGAAGCCCTTGCCGCGCAGGCGCACCACGGTCCCCGACTGGGTGCCGGGCTCTACCTTTAACTTATAAGGTCCCTCCAGACCGGGCACTTCGACCTCGCAGCCCAGCATGGCATCCGTGATTGACAACACCTTGGTGCAGAATACGTTGACTCCGTCCCTCTTGAGCTCGGCGTGCGGGATCTCATCGATAACGACGAAGAGGTCGCCGGCCACGCCTCCGCGGGGAGCACTGTGGCCCTCGCCGCGTACGGTAAGCTGCATGCCGTCCTCGACGCCTGCGGGGATACGGACCTTAACCGAAGTGCGCACCGGCACGAGTCCCTTGCCCTTGCACTTGCTGCAGGGGTTGGTTACTATCTTGCCTTCGCCACCGCACTGTGGGCAGACTCCGTAGGTTACGGTCCTGCCGAACAGCGAATTGGTCATATGCTGCACCTGTCCCTTGCCGTTGCAGGTGGGGCAGGTCTTGATGTCCGAAGCGTTGCGCGTACCGCGTCCGTTACACTCGGGGCAGGGCTTCTGCTGCTCAATGCTGACCTGCTTCTCGCAGCCGCTCGCAATTTCCTCGAATGTGAGCTTGACGTGGGTGCGGATGTCCTTGCCCCTCATGGTGCGGGGTCCGCTCTGGCCTCCGCCGAAGCCTCCGAAGCCGCCAAATCCTCCGAAGCCGCTGAATCCTCCGCCGAACGCCCCTCCGAAGAGGTTGTTCAGCAGGTCGTTGAGGCTCCCGAACCCCTGGCTCCAGTCCTGGGCTCCTGCCCCGTCCACTCCGGCAAAGCCGAACTGGTCGTACTTGGCCTTCTTGTCAGGGTCGCTGAGCACCGAATAGGCCTCCGAGGCTTCCTTGAACTTCTCCTCGGCGGTCTTCTTCTCGGCGTCAGTGCCCTCCACCCAGCGGTCCGGATGCCACTTGAGGGCGGCCTTGCGGTACGCCCCCTTTATATCGTCGGCGCTGGCTCCCTTCTGGAGCCCCAGCACCTCGTAGTAATCTCTTTTTTCAGCCATAGCTTATGCTCCTACGACTACTTTGGCATACCTGAGGACCTTGCCGCCGAGGGTGTATCCGGTCTGCACCACATCGAGTATCATGCCCTTCTGCTCATCGCTAGGAGCGGGGAACCGGGTCACGGCCTCGTGGAAATCAGTGTCGAACTTGCACCCTTTGGCCTCAATCACGGCCAGGCCGCGGGTCTTGAGGTAATCCATCAATTTGTTATATATCAGCGCAGTGCCTTCTTTTGCCGCCTCGTCCGAGGACTCCGCGAGCATGGCCATAGCCCTCTCGCAGTCGTCCAGCACGGGGAGCAGTCCCTTGATGGTGTCCGCTGCAGCGGTCGATACCAGTGCGAGCCTGTCTTCGGCGCTGCGGCGGCGGAAGGTCTCGAACTCCGCCATCAGGCGCACATAATCATCGTGCTCACGGGACAATTTGTCACTGAGCTCATCTATCTTCTTCTGAAGCTCTGCGGCCTTATCTTCGGCCTTGCCGGCCTTGGCCTGCGTCTTCTTCGCTTTCTGTTCTGCCATATTGATTGTTTTGCATACCGGAGGGGCAAAAGCCCTGCCAGTGACAGATTGGCATTATTTGAAGAACTTATCAACGGTCTTCACCGCCTCGGGCAGGGCAAATACGGCCACTCTGTCGCCCGGCTGTATCTGGGTGTCGCCCACCGCGATGATGGCTTCCTTGCCGCGCACGACGCCTCCGATGATCACGTCCTCGGGGAGTGAAAGCTTCTTGATGGGCTTGCGGGTGATGGCGCTGCCCTCCGCGGCGGTGTATTCCAGCACTTCGGCGTCAATGTTGGACATGTATTTGACGAAGCGGGCCTTGCCGCTAAGGGTGAACTTGAATATGCGGCTCGCGGTCAGAAGCTTCTTGTTGATTACGGTATCGACTCCCATCTCCTCGGCAAGTCTCACATACTCAATGTTTTCGACCTCTGCAATTGTGCGGCGTATGCCGAACTTCTTGGCTACCACGCATGCGAGGATATTCTCCTCGTCGCCTTCGGTGAATGCCATGAACGCGTCATATTCGCGTATGCCTTCCTCGTTGAGCAGGTCGGGATTGCGTCCGTCGCCGTTGATTATCAGCACATCCTCCGGCAGGGCCTCGCTGAGCTCCACGCAGCGCTCCTTGTCCATCTCGATAATCTTCACGAGGCAGTGCTCGTCGAGGCTGCGGGCGACCATCTTGCCGATCTCGCCGCCGCCTACGATCATGACCTTTTCAATCTCAACCATGCCTATGCCGAAGTATTTACCGAGGGTTTCGAGTCCCTCCCTGGTGCTCAGGATGTATACCAGGTCGCCCAGCATGAAGCGGGTCTGGAACCTCGGTATTATGGTCTTGTCCTGGCGGGCGACTGCTATTATGCGGAACTGCGCCATCTCCTCGGGGCTCAGCAGCGCGACTATCTCGGAGAGTTTGAGGTCCGTGAAACGCGAGTTCTCCTCGAGCCTGAACATAGACAGCTGCAGCTTGCCGTGGCCGAATTCGGTCGCCTCGGTGCCGGAAGCGCTGCGCAGTGACTCGACTATCTCGTCGGCGGCTATCTTCTCGGGGAAGAACACCAGCTCTATGCCCAGGTCCCTGAATATCTGTTTGTTCTCCGCGCTGAGCATCTCCTCTTCGCTTATGCGCGCAATCACCTTGCCTGCTCCCAGCTTGCGGGCGAGCATGGCGGCCACCAGGTTGACTTCCTGCGGGCTGAAAGGATGCACGGCGATGAACAGGTCCGAAGTCCCGGTCTCGGCCTCCTTGAGTGCGCTCAGCGAAGTCGGCTCTCCGAATATCGCTTCCACGTCGGTGTATGTGCCCAGGTGCCTGAGGCGGACGGCGTCGTTGTCGATTACGGTGACATCGTTGTTGTCTGCGCGGAACATCTTGGCGAGGTGCGAACCGACCTCACCCGCGCCTGCAATGACTATCTTCATAAGCTCTAAGGTATTTGAATATCCCTTCGCCCTTGATGGCGGCAAGGGGAAGGATGCAGAGTTTCATCATAGGATCCTCGAAACGCACGGCCCCTTCGGTGCGGCCTGCGCCTCGCATGCGCCTGTACTCCCTGTGCCCCTGAAGCACGGCCGAGGCGAACTCGCGCTGCCCTTGCAGCAGATACACGAGCGCAGAGCCGAGGTCCAGAAGCCGGCGGAAAGCTATCCGCCACCAGGCCTTGAATGGCCCTACCGTGAGGGCGAGGTTATTGTCCAGAAGCAGGAGGTTGTTGCGGAAATTGAGCTTCAGCTTCTGAGGGGAAGTGGCATCGAGCGTGCCTCCGCCGAGGTGATATACTGCCGAGGAAGGGACCATGCAGACAGTATAGCCCAGCAGGCGGGCCCTCCAGCAGAAATCTATCTCCTCCATGTGTGCGAAAAACCTGTCATCGAGCCCTCCAAGCTTCTCCCAAACCGTCCTGCGCACCAGCAGGCATGCTCCGCTGACCCAGGCGACCTCTACGGGATCGCCGTCGTACTGTCCCACGTCTTTCTCGGTGCGGGAGAGCACGCGTCCGCGGCAGTAGGGGTAGCCGAAGCGGTCAATCCAGCCGCCTGCGGCCCCGGCGTATTCGAAATGGTCGCGCTCCCGCAGGCTCAGCAGCCTGGGGCCGCAGGCGGCGCATTCCGGATGACTGTCCATCCATCTCACGAGAGGGGAGAGCCAGCCTTCGGGGGTCTCTATATCGGAGTTCAGCAGCACATAGTATTCGGCATCCAGGCCGCTGAGGGCCTTGTTGTAGCCTCCGGTGAAGCCGTAGTTGGTATCGAACGACATCACTCCGACCCCGGGGAACTCGTCCCTCACGAGGAAGGCGGAGCCGTCCGTGGAGCCGTTGTCAGCCACGATTACGGCGGTATCCCTCTCGGTGCGGCAACTTGCCACCACGGAAGGGAGGAACTCGCGTAACTGGCCGGCAGTGTTCCAGTTGAGTATTACTACGGCAGTCTTCATTCTCCGCTGAAATCGACGTTTGCGAATGCTAAGGTAGGAATAAGTTTTGATTTACACTGCCTGGAATCCTCGCCGGCTGCGATGAAGCCTCCCCAGAGGCTCAGGAAGTTGCCGGTCACGACCATCTCGCTGACGGGCCGCACAATCTTGCCTCCCTTGAAAAGGAACCCTTCGATGCCGTAGGAGAAGTCTCCGGTAGTTGAATTGTTGTTGCCTCCGTTGAATCCGGTGACGAGTATCCCGTCGCCGCACATCTCCATGATGGAGGCTGCGTCAAGTCCCGGGTGTGGCCATCCGGGCACGAAGGCGCGGAAGCAGTCCTCCGAGGTCGCAGGGATGCCCATCTTGCGGGACATGTAGGTATTGATGAAGTAGCGCTGCACCACTCCCGCCTCGATGACGGGGCATTCGGCGGTGGCGACGCCTTCGGAGTCAAAGAGTTTCGAGCCGGTCTGGCCCTTGATGTGCGGGCGGTCCAGCAGGGTCAGGCCCTCGGGGAAAAGCTTCCTCCCCAGGCTCCCCGCGAGGAAGGAATCCTCCTGCTGGAGCTTGTATCCGTTCAGGGCCTTGATTATGGGAGAGACGAACTTGGAGGCCACCTCGCTGTCCACTACCATGTTGTACCGTCCGCTGCGGCAGGGCGCAGAGCCTTCCCTTGCGAGGGCCAGCTCCAGAGCCTTGGCGCCGCATCCGGAGGCGTCGAAATCCCTTGCAAACGGAGCCGAAGTCCACCAGTAGGCGCTGTTCTTGCGTCCGCTGCGGTCCTCATTCAGCGTCAGCTCCACCCCGTAATCGTGGAATGTCTCGCTGTGCAGGCACCTCGCTCCCTGACTGTCAATAAGATAAGTGTCGTAGCCGGTGTCCGAATACTCTCCCTCTTCGGAAAGTATCCCGCCGCGTCCGAACACCGATGCGCCGAGGGCGGCTTCGCGCCTCTGTGCCGGGGTGATGCTCCCCAGGTTGGGGTCGAGTATCCCCATTTCGTCCCCGCTGACTGCCGTGCTGCAGAGCCTCGAAGGCTCAGGCAGGGCCCTGCAGGGGTCCGGTGCCAGCATGCGCACGGTCGCTATGTCACGGGCTATGAAGTCCTTCAGTGACTCCTCGTCCAGCTTGTTGGTCGAGAACACCCCGTACCTGCCGTCCACATAGAGGGCCACGCTCACGGACCTGTCGGAGCAGCGGGTCACCGAGTCCACCTCGCCGTTGAGGGTTGACACGACATTCTCGTCACTCTTGTCGAGAGTGATTCTCGCAGCCTGTGCACCCAGTTTCAGGGCTGTCTCCAGGCAGAATTCCGCCAATTGCTTTTCGCGCTCGTCTATCATACTCCTCCGACAGTCAGGTTCCTTACAAGTACCGAGGGGATGCCGCAGGATACCGGAGCGCTCTGCTCCTTGCCGCAGGTCCATGCCCCCTCGTCCACCTTGAGGTCGCCCGCCACCGCCTCTATGTCGGCGAGTGCACGGGGACCGTTGCCAATAATGTTGATGTCCTTGACCGGTGCGGTGAGCCGCCCCTTCTCAATGAGATAGCCGGTCCTGACGTAGAATGTGAAATCGCCTTCGCCTATCTTGACTTCGCCGTTGGCGAATTCGCTGACAAATACGCCCTTGTCCACTGACGCGATGAGGTCGTCGAGGGTCCCGTCGGGGCCGCTCTCCATGTAGGTTGCCCTCATGCGGGGGATTGGATTGTAGCGGAACGATTCCCTGCGGCCGTTGCCGGTAGGCTCGACTCCGAAGTAAGCAGCGCTGATGCGGTCGTGCAGATAGCTTGTGAGCACGCCGTCGCGCACCATATAGGTCTTCTGCCCGGGGACTCCCTCGTCGTCGTAATTGAGAGAGCCGCGGTTGCCGGGCAGCGTTGCGTCATCGACTATGTTTATACCTTCGCGACAGATGCGCTGTCCCATCCTGCCTGCAAACACCGACTGTCCCTTGCGGTTGAAGTCGGCCTCGAATGCGTGTCCCATGGCTTCGTGCAGCAGGATTCCGGAGGCTCCGGCCGCCATCACGACGGTCATCCTGCCGCCCTTGGGCCTGCGTGCTGCGAACTTGTCGTCGAGCCCACGGGTGACAGCCCCGGCGAGATCTTCCAGCAGGGCGTCCGAGAGCATCTCCGCTCCGCAGCGGTAGCTTCGCGAGGTGACGCTGCTTTCCGTCCTGTCT
>CAMZEI010000065.1 GCA_947305815.1 uncultured Bacteroidales bacterium
CAGCTGACCTCGCACTTATCCAGGCCGAAGGCATGAGGGCCGCGGTCAAAACCGTAATATAATGAGTACTCAAAAGAAATTGATGACGAACTGGAGGTGGTGGATATGCTCCCTCCTGTTCATCGCGACCACGGTCAACTACCTTGACCGCCAGGTCCTTTCGCTTACCTACAAGGAGTTCATAGCTCCAGAGTTTCACTGGACGGATGCAGACTACGGCACGATTACCTCGCTGTTCTCCATCTTCTACGCCATCGCCTGCCTGTTCGCCGGCAAATTCGTGGACTGGATGGGGACCAAGAAGGGCTACCTCATCGCTATCGGCGTATGGTCCCTCGGTGCCGTGATGCACGCCGGGTGCGGTGTCGCCACCACCTGGTTCGTGGACGGAGTTGACAACGTAGCGGCCCTGCGCGCAGTGGAGGCCGGTTCCAACGTGGCACTGGCAATAGCTACGACGAGCGTGTACCTGTTCCTGCTGTGCCGCGGCATACTGGCACTCGGCGAATCGGGCAACTTCCCCGCCGCCATCAAGACCACGGCCGAATACTTCCCCAAGAAGGACCGCGCCTTCGCGACCTCCATATTCAACGCCGGTGCGTCCGTGGGCGCCCTCGCCGCTCCCCTTCTGATACCACCTCTCGCCAAGAACCTTGGCTGGGAGTGGGCATTCATCATCATCGGCGGACTGGGCTTCCTGTGGATGTTCCTGTGGCAGTTCATGTACGATAAGCCCGAAAAGAGCAAGCACGTCAACGAAGCCGAGCTCGAGTACATCCACCAGGATGACGCAGATTCCGGCTCTTCGGCCGGAATGACGGCTGATAGTCATTCCGGGCAAGCGCAGCGCGACCCGGAATCTGAGAAGTCCATCCCCATGCTCCAGTGCTTCCGCTACCGTCAGACCTGGTCCTTCGCGGTGGGCAAGTTCCTCACCGATGGCGTTTGGTGGTTCTTCCTGTTCTGGGCTCCTGCATACTTCCAGGACCAGTTCAACGCCCCCGCATCCTCGCCTCTCGGACAGGGCCTCATCTTCACCCTCTACCTCATCGTGACGGTGGTCTCGCTGTTCGGCGGATACCTGCCTAAGCTGTTTGTGGAGAAGAAGGGCATGCACCCCTACAGCGGCAGAATGCTCGCTATGCTCATATTCGCATTCTTCCCGCTGGTGGCACTCGCAGCCCAGCCTCTCGGAGGCATGAGCGCATGGTGGCCCGCAATCCTCATCGGTATAGCCGGTGCAGGACATCAGGCCTGGAGCGCCAACATATTCTCCACCGTCGGTGACATGTTCCCCAAGAGCACCATCGCCTCCATCACCGGAATCGGTGCCATGGCAGGAGGTATCGGCTCTATGATTATCCAAAAGGTGGCGGGTAACCTGTTCACCTATGCTGAGGGTCAGGGCGCCGCATTCCACTTCATGGGATTCGAAGGCAAGCCTGCCGGCTACTTCATTATGTTCTGCTTCTGCGGCGTAGCTTACCTGCTCGCATGGGTCATCATGAAGAGCCTCGTGCCCAAGTACAAACCCGTAGAGCTCAAATAATGCGTTTACTGCTAAGAATTGCGCCCGCCCTCGCGGGCGCACTTTTATGCCTTGCCTGCACGGAGAAGCCGGCCACTCCTGATACCAAGGAGACCGCCCCCGCCGTGCCTCAGGGCGTCAAGCTGCACTCCGCTACAGAGACTACTCTCACCTTCCAGTGGGGCGCAGTCGAGGGAGCCGGCAGCTACGACTGGATCTTGACTCTGGAGGGAACTTCGCACAAAACCGGAACCGTCAAAACCCGCAATGTCCAGGTGGAAGGCCTCACGGCAGGGACCACCTACGGCTTCAGCGTACGCGCCGTGAGCGCTGCCGGAGCTTCGGAGTACTGTTCACCCATCGGAGCCACAACCGCAGGCTCCGCCCCGACACCTCCGGACCCTTCGGCTAAGACCGTATGCGTGGATGCCCCGGTAGTAATCGAATTCCCTTCAGCCCCCACTCTCGGGACAGCGGGCCTCATAAGGGTTCTCAAGGCTGACGGCACTGAGATCGACCGCATCAATCTCGCCGACATGGCCACGGTGGACATACTGGATGACGGCACTATGATACCCAAGGGTGCTGACGCAGATAAAAACCTTATCGCCATAGGCAACGACTACCCCTTCAATACATTTATGGATGCCCTGCACAGCGCCAACTACCGCATCGTGCACTATACTCCGCTGAGGGTTGAAGGCAAATCGCTGGTAATAAAGCTCCACAATGAGGCGCTCGAATTCGGTAAGACCTACACCGTCAAGGTGGATGCGTCCGTCACCGGTATGGCTGCCGAGGATGTCAGTTTCACGACGAAGGCCAAACCCGGCGGCAGCACCATCAAAGTGGCGGCCGACGGCAGCGGGGATTTCTGCACGGTGCAGGGAGCCCTGAGCTATGTCAGCTCCAATGTCCCGAAGGACGATGCCGTCACCATCGAAGTGGCCGAGGGCACCTACAGGGAACTCCTGTACCTGCGAGGCAAGAACAACCTTACCCTGCGCGGAGCATCGCGGCAGAATACCATCATCGCCTATCCCAACAACGAGTCTTACGAGACGGGCTCCGGCGCTTCGGTAGCATCCAGGCCGTCCCTTGGCAGCTCCATCGGCAAGTCAGGCGGCCGCGCCCTCTGGCTCGTCGAGACCTGCGGCAATCTGGCCATAGAGAATCTCACCATTGAGAACACCTACTCCATCCCCAGCCACAAGGGCCAGGCGGAGACCATCTATTTCAACGCCGACGGCAAGCGCCTCACCATTGAGAACTGCTCGCTGATCTCCTGGCAGGACACCTTCCTCTGCAAGGGAGAGGTGTACGTGCACAATTCGCTCATCGCAGGGCATGTGGACTTCATCTGGGGCTATCCCAAGACCTGCCTGTTCGAGGACTGCGAGATACGCTCCCGAGCCGGCGGTTACATAGTCCAGGCCCGAGTACCGGGCGCTTCGGACAAAGGTTTCGTGTTCCTTAACTGCACCCTCACATCTGAGGAAGGTGTCAAAGCCGGCTCCATGTACCTTGCGCGCAGCGGCGGAGACAGCAGCGTCTATGACAACGTGACCTTCATCGGCTGCACTATGTACGACGTGATAGCTCCTGCCGGCTGGCACACGGGCAAGACACCCACCCCCGCAACTCCCACAGCCACAAGCGGCTGGAAGGAATACGGCACCAAGGGCGTCTCTACGGCATCCCGCAACGCCTACGGCCTCATCCTCACCGCCTCCGAAGCCGAAGCCTATTCATCCAGACAGGCCGTGCTCGGTTGGTAGCTTTGAATTATCTGCATTCGATTGTATATTTGTAAACATATGAATAATCCTTTTTCACTTGAAGGCAAGAACGCGTGGGTGACCGGAGCCGCTTACGGCATCGGATTCGCCATCGCGAAGGCATTTGCCGAGGCGGGAGCCGCCAACATCATCATCAATACTTCCAACGAAGAGTCCCTGCGTAAGGGACTTGACGCCTACGCCGAGGCCGGTATCAAGAATGTCCACGGCTATGTCTGCAATGTCACCGATGAGGTGGCGGTTAAGGAGACAGTGGAGAAAATCCACGCGGAAGTCGGACAGATCGACATCCTCGTGAACAATGCCGGTATCATCAAGCGCATACCCATGCACGAGATGACGCGCGCGGAGTTCCAACAGGTGATTGACGTCGACCTCGTGGGACCGTACATCTGCGCCGCTGCCGTGGTACCCGAGATGATGGAGAGGCGCGAAGGCAAGATTATCAACATCTGCTCGATGATGTCCGAGCTCGGCCGCGAGACCGTCTCAGCATACGCCGCAGCTAAGGGCGGCCTCAAGATGCTCACCCGCAACATCTGCTCCGAGTACGGCGAGTACAACATCCAGTGCAACGCCATAGGCCCCGGCTACATAGCAACTCCTCAGACCGCTCCTCTGCGTGAGAAGCAGCCCGACGGCAGCCGCCACCCCTTCGACAGCTTTATCTGCGCCAAGACCCCTGCCGGACGCTGGCTCGATCCCGATGAGCTCGGAGGTCCCGCGGTGTTCCTCGCCAGCCATGCTTCGGACGCCGTAAACGGCCACATCCTCTATGTGGACGGCGGTATCCTCGCTTATATCGGTAAACAGCCTAAGTAATGGAACAGGTATTCAGTTATATTATCGGGCTGGGCGCAGCTGTAATGATGCCTATACTCTTCTTCATCCTGGGAGTGTGCATAGGCATCAAGCCCGGCAAGGCTCTTAAGAGCGGCCTGCTGGTAGGCGTGGGATTCGTGGGACTCAGCGTCGTCACGGCCCTGCTGACTTCGTCGCTTGGCGGGCCTCTCAAGCAGGTGACGGAGATTTACGGCCTGCAGCTCGGCATATTCGACATGGGTTGGCCGGCAGCTGCCAGCGTGGCGTACAACACCACCGTGGGCGCCTTCATCATCCCGGTCTGCCTTGCCATCAACATCGTACTGCTGCTGGTTAAGGCCACCAACACCATCAACATTGACCTCTGGAACTACTGGCACTACGCCTTCATCGGCGCCGTGGTTTATTTCGCCTGCGACAATATCTGGTGGGGCTTTTTCGCCGCAATCATCTGCTTCGTGATTACGCTGGTGATGGCCGACCTCACTACCAAGAAATTCCAGGCATATTACAAGGACATGGACGGCATCAGCATCCCCCAGCCTTTCGTGCAGGGTTTCGTGCCGTTTGCCGAAGGCCTCAACTGGTGCATGGACCGCATCCCCGGCATGAACAAGCTGGACATCGACGCCGAAGGCATGAAGAAGAAGTTCGGCCTGCTGGGCGAGCCGCTGTTCCTCGGAGTCATCGTGGGTCTGATTATCGGCTGTCTGAGCTACCCTTCGTGGAGCGAGATCGTAGCACACATTCCTGCGATCCTGGGCCTTGGCATCAAGATGGGCGCCGTGATGGAGCTGATACCCCGCATTACCGGCCTCTTCATCGAGGGTCTGAAACCCATCGCCGAAGCGACCAAGGATATGGTATCGCGCAAGTTCAAGAACTCCGCCGGCATCAACATCGGCATGAGCCCGGCTCTGGTGATCGGCCATCCTACCACGCTGGTAGTGTCGCTGCTGCTGATCCCCGTGACCCTGCTGCTGGCTGTTGTCCTGCCCGGCAACCAGTTCCTGCCTCTGGCTTCGCTCGCGGGTATGTTCTATGTGTTCCCGGCCGTGCTTCCCATCACCAAGGGCAATGTGGTGAAGACCTTCATCATCGGACTTGTAGCCCTAACCGTGGGGCTGTACTTCGTCACGGACCTGGCCCCCTGGTTCACCCTGGCTGCGCAGGACGTGTTCGCCCGCACCGGTGATGCCGCGGTGGCCATCCCCGAGGGCTTCCAGGGCGGCGCTCTGGACTTCGCATCCAGCATATTCTCCTGGATCATATTCCATCTGGTACATGACTTCAAGTGGATAGGCGCCGGCCTGCTGGTCGCGGGCACCACGGTCATGGCCATCATCAACCGCAGAAGAATTATCAAAGCATCTTATGAAAAGAATATTGACCGCAGCACTGCTGCTTAGCACTATCGCTATGAGCGCTCAGACCAAATTCACCATCCAGACCGCCTGCCATCCCGAGGATGTCAAAGGCTATGACACCGAGACCCTCCGCGCACGCTTCATGATGCCCGAGGTGATGGTCCCGGACCAGATCACCCTTACCTATTCGCTGTATGACCGCTTCATCTTCGGCGGCGCAGTCCCTGCGACCGCTCCCCTGAAGCTTGAGACCATCGACCCCCTGAAGGCCGAGTATTTCCTTGAGAGAAGGGAGCTTGGCGTCATCAACATAGGAGGCGAAGGCATAGTTGAGGTAGGTGGCAAGGAGTACAGGCTCAAGTTCAAGGAAGCCCTGTATGTCGGCCGCGGCAACAAGGATGTGGTCTTCAAGAGTGTGGATCCCGCCAATCCGGCGAAATTCTACATCAACTCAGCAACCGCCCACAAGGCTTATAAGACCCAGCTCATAACCATCGACGGCCGCAAGGGCTCGCTCAAGGCCAATTCCTTCGCCGCCGGCAAGATGGAGGACAGCAACGACCGCGTGATCAACCAGCTCATAGTGAACAATGTCCTCGAAGAAGGCCCCTGCCAGCTGCAGATGGGCCTCACCGAGCTCAAGCCCGGCAGCGTCTGGAATACCATGCCGGCGCATACCCACGCAAGGCGCATCGAGGCTTACTTCTATTTCAACGTGAGCGAGGGCAACATGATATGCCACTTCATGGGTGAGCCCAAGCAGGAGAGGATAGTCTGGCTCGCCAATGAGCAGGCCATCATGTCTCCCGAATGGAGCATCCACGCCGCTGCAGGTACCTCCAACTACATGTTCATCTGGGGCATGGCCGGAGAGAACCTGGACTACGGCGACATGGATAAGATTCCGTATACGGAAATGCGATAAAAAGATTTATATTTGCAATCCCTTAACGGCAAGGGACGGGGTGTGGCGCAGTTGGTAGCGTACCTGGTTTGGGACCAGGTGGTCCCGCGTTCGAGTCGCGGTACCCCGACATGGATATGCAGCACATACGCAATTTCTGTATAATTGCGCATATAGACCACGGCAAGAGTACACTTGCCGACCGTCTGCTGGAACTCACCAAAACCCTCAGCGAGCGCGACATGGAGGCTCAGGTCCTGGATGACATGGACCTTGAGCGCGAGAAGGGTATCACCATCAAGAGCCACGCCATCCAGATGGAGCACGTCTGCGGAGGGCAGACTTACAGGCTCAACCTCATCGACACTCCCGGCCATGTGGACTTCTCCTACGAAGTCTCCCGCTCCATAGCCTCGTGCGAAGGCGCGCTGCTCGTAGTAGATGCCTCTCAGGGTGTCCAGGCCCAGACCATATCCAACCTCTACCTCGCCATTGACCACGGTCTGGAAATCATCCCCGTGCTCAACAAGATTGACATGGAGTCCGCCCAGATTGATGTCGTCTCCGACCAGATTTGCGACCTGCTGGGCTGCAGCGAAGAGGATATTTTCAAGGTATCAGCCCGCACGGGCGAAGGCGTCGCTCCCATACTGGACGCCATCGTAGAGAAGATTCCAGCTCCTTCCGGAGACCCGGAGGCTCCCCTGCAGGCCCTCATATTCGACTCCGTATTCAACTCCTTCCGCGGCATTATCGCTTACTTCAAGGTGGTGAACGGCTCCGTCCGCAAGGGAGACAAGGTCAAGTTCTTCAGTACCGGGCAGAGCTACGATGCCGAGGAAGTGGGCGTGTTGAAACTCAAACTTCAGCCGGGCACAGAAATAGGCTGCGGCGACGTGGGATACATCATCTCCGGCATCAAGAACGCAGCCGAAGTGCGAGTAGGTGACACCATCACCCATGTGGACAATCCCTGCACCAAGGCTATCGCAGGATTTGAGGAAGTCAAGCCCATGGTCTTCGCCGGTATGTATCCGGTGGATGCCAGCAAGTTCGAGGAGCTGCGCGCCGTGCTGGAGAAATTCCAGCTCAACGACGCCTCATTCGTCTATGAGCCTGAGAGCTCCCTCGCGCTCGGCTCGGGATTCCGCTGCGGGTTCCTGGGTCTTCTGCACCTCGAGATAGTGCAGGAGAGGCTGTTCCGCGAGTTCGACATGGACGTGATCACCACTGTGCCCAATGTATCATATAAGGTATATACCGTGCAGGGCGAGGTGCTCGATGTCCACAACCCTTCGGGTCTGCCGGCTCCGACCCTCATTGACCATATCGAGGAGCCTTTCATCCGTGCCCAGATAATCTCCAAGTCGGATTATTTCGGTCCCATCATGAAGCTTTGCCTGGACCGCCGCGGGACGCTCATAGGCCAGCACTACATCACGGCCGACAGGGTTGAGCTCACATACGACCTGCCGCTGAGCGAGATAGTGTTCGACTTCTACGACAAGCTCAAGACCATATCCAAGGGTTACGCTTCATTTGACTATCACCTCACGGATTTCCGTCCCGCTAGGCTGGTGAGGCTCGATATCCTCCTCAACGGAGAGCCGGCAGACGCCCTCTCGACCCTGATTCACGAGGACAATGCATATGACTTCGGGCGCAAGATGTGCGTCAAACTCAAGGACCTCATCCCCCGCCAGCAGTTCGATATCCCAATCCAGGCCGCCATCGGCGCTAAGATTATCGCCCGCGAGACCGTGAAGCAGGTGCGCAAGGATGTAA
>CAMZEI010000066.1 GCA_947305815.1 uncultured Bacteroidales bacterium
TAACCTTGGCCATTTCGCAGACCTTGTTGGAGTAACCCCACTCGTTGTCGTACCATGCGCAGACCTTGACGAAGGTAGGATCGAGCTGGATACCGGCCTTGACGTCGAAGATGGAGGTGCGGGCGTCACCGCGGAAGTCGGTGGAGACCACTGCCTCGTCGGTGTAACCGAGGACACCCTTGAGTTCGCCTTCGGAGGCTTCCTTCATTGCAGCGCAGATCTCTTCGTAGGAGACTTCCTTATTGAGCTCGACGGTGAGGTCAACGAAGCTCACATCGGAGGTGGGGACGCGGAGGCTCATACCGGTAAGCTTGCCGTTGAGCTCAGGGAGAACCTTACCCACTGCCTTTGCGGCACCGGTGGATGAAGGGATGATGTTCTCGAGGATACCGCGGCCGCCGCGCCAATCCTTCTTGGAAGGACCGTCAACGGTCTTCTGGGTAGCGGTTGCTGCGTGCACGGTGGTCATGAGGCCGCGCTTGACACCGAACTTGTCGTTGAGAACCTTGGTGAGAGGTGCAAGGCAGTTGGTGGTGCAGGAAGCGTTGGAGATGATGGTCTGTCCGGCGTAGGTCTGGTGGTTGACACCGTAGACGAACATAGGAGTTGCATCCTTGGAAGGAGCGGACATGATGACCTTCTTTGCGCCGGCCTTGATGTGTGCCTCTGCGAGCTCAGCGGTGAGGAAGAATCCGGTGGACTCAACGACCACGTCTACTCCGAGAGCGCCCCAGGTGATAGCTGCGGGATCCTTCTCGCAGAAGACCTGGATCTTGTTGCCGTCAACGATGAGGTAGTTGCCGTCGACCTTGATGTCGTGGTTGAAGATGCCGTGTACGGAGTCGTACTTGAGCATGTAAGCGAGATAATCAGGATCGAGGAGGTCATTGATACCTACGACGACGATGTCCTTCGAGAAGTTCTCGACTGCGGCACGGAAAACCATACGGCCGATGCGGCCAAATCCGTTAATACCAAGTTTGATCATTTTAAATAGAAATGTATTTGTTAAACTTTATTCTGGTCATTGCCAAAAGCGGGGCAAATTTATCAAAAAATCTAATCAAAATCAATTATCTTTGCACATTATTAAAGCGAGCAGCGATGAGAATTCTTCTGACTAACGACGACGGTTACGGCGCCAAGGGTATTAAGGTGCTTGCGGGCATAATGAGGCGCTATGGCGAACTGGTCGCAGTGGCCCCCAAGGAGGCGCAGAGCGGCATGTCGCTGGCTGTCTCGATGGGGCACAGACCCATAGGAGTGCGCAAGCTGCGCGAAGCGGAGGGTGAGCAGTGGTGGTGTCTTGACGGTACTCCTGCCAGCTGCGTTAAGTACGGTATCGACAATGTGTTCCCTCCGCTGAAGCCCGACCTTGTGGTGAGCGGCATCAATCATGGCAGCAACGCCGCCAGTGCTGCCCACTACTCCGGCACTATTGGAGCCGCGATGGAAGGCGCCATCAACGGCATCCCTTCGATAGGAGTCAGCTTGGATGCGTTTGATCCGGATGCCGATTTCTCCTGCGTGGAGGAGATGCTTCCCGGGATACTGGACGTGCTCATCCCCAATATCAGCAGGCGCTTCGGGACTTACTACAACATCAATTTCCCAAATCTCCCCGCCTCGCAGATCAAGGGCATCGTCCCATGCCGCCTCGGTGCGGTACACTGGGAGGACGAATACCAGGATTTCTACTCATATCTGGAAAAGAAGGGCCGCGAGCCCAGCGCAGCCGACCTCGAATACATCTCAAGGATGGAGTCTGACGAGCTGCTGTACGTCATGGCAGGCGAGATGGTCCACAATCCCGGAGATTTCGAGGATGCTGACCACAAGCTCCTGGAGAAAGGCTTCGTGACCATCACACCCCAGAAGCTGGACTGCACTGATTACGACGAACTGCAGAAGCTATGCGGTATTTTCTGATAGCCGGCGAAGCGTCCGGTGACCTGCACGGAGGTAATCTCGTCCGTGGTCTTATGGCTGTTGACCCCGAGGCTGAGATCAGGGCCTGGGGCGGCGAGAAGATGGCCGAGGCTGGAGCAACCGTGCTCCATGACTACCGCGGCTCGGACATAATGAGCCTCACTGAAATCCTCCGCAAGAGCGGGGGACTCCTTCATAACATTAGCGACTGCAAGCGCGAGATTCTGTCCTGGAAGCCTGATGCCGTGGTGCTTATAGACTATCCGGGATTCAATATGAAGATAGCCCGGTTCGCACATTCGCACGGGTTCAAGGTATTCTATTATATCCCTCCCAAGACCTGGGCCAGCCGCTCGGGACGCAACAAGGCTCTGCGCCGCGATACAGATGCGCTGTTCATCGTATTCCCGTTCGAGAAGAAGTATTTCGATTCCGTAAAAGTACCCTATATCTACGAGGGCAACCCGCTTGTGGATGCTATAGATGCACACGAATTCAGGCCGGTCTCGCAGGAGCCGTATCTTGCCCTGCTGCCCGGCTCCCGCATGGGGGAAATTACCCGCATGATGCCCGTCTGCCTTCAGGTGGCCGAGTCACTTGGCGTCAAGGTTATTGTGGCCGGTGCTCCCTCGCGCAGGCCCGAAGACTATGAGCCTTTCGTCAGCGGTCATCCCGGAGTGGAAGTCATCTTCGGCCGCACCTACGATATAGTAAAGGGTGCACGAGCCGCAATAGTCAATTCGGGCACTGCCTCGCTGGAGACGGCTCTGCTGGGCACTCCTCAGGTGGTCTGCTGGTCAACCTCAGGCTTCAACGCCTTCGTAGGCCGCAAGATACTGCGTATACTTGACCACATCAAGTACATTTCGCTGGGCAATCTGATACTGGATAAGCTCGCCTTCCGCGAGCTGATCCAGGAGGATTTCAATGTCCCGGAGCTTACTGCAGAAGTGAGGCGCCTGCTGGACGACGAGGCCGCGCGCACCGCCATGCAGCAGGATTACAGCCGCATACGCGAGCTGCTCGGTGGCGGCGGAGCATCACGCCGGGTTGCCGCGAAGATGTTTGAGCTCCTTGCAGACCGGAGTAACGATTAAAATTGTATATTTGTAATTCTGAAATCAAATTATTGTTGGATATGAAAAAGACAATCGTCCTTGCGGCATTCGCACTGTGCTTCAGTGCCGCGGCCTTTGCACAGAGGCCTAAGCTTGACCTCCCTGACTATGAGTTCTCTCCCGTGGTTGAGAACCCTGTCACTTCCGTTAAGAACCAGGCTTCCAGCGGTACCTGCTGGGCCTTCTCTACCATCAGTTTCGTCGAGTCCGAGATTATCCGTATCAACCATATCAAGGATACTGCGCTCTTCCCGGATCTCTCCGAGTTCTTCGTAGTCTCCCATTCGTATTCCGAGAGGGCGGACAAGTATGTGCGCCTGGACGGCAAGCTCCAGTTTGCTGCCGGAAGCGAGGCTGACGATGTCCTGCACGTTATCAAGGACCACGGTATGGTGCCTCAGGCAGAGATGACCGGCATGAACTACGGTTACGAGCTGCCCGCACAGAGCGAGCTCGACGCAGTCCTCAAGGCCTACATCGAGGCCGTTGCCAAGGTCCCCAACCGCAACCGTCTCACCACCGCCTGGAAGAAAGGTTTCGACGGCATACTCGAGGCCTATCTCGGCAAGTATCCCGAGACCTTCACCGTGGACGGAGTCGTGTACACACCCGCTTCGTACCGTGACGCACTCAAGTTCAATCCTGACGACTATGTGACCATCACCTCTTTCACACACCATCCCTTCTATACGAAGTTCGCGATTGAGGTATGCGACAACTGGCGCTGGGACGAGGCTTACAACGTGCCCATCGACGAGTTCATGAACATAATCGACAAGGCTCTCAACGACGGCTATACCCTCGCATGGGGTGCCGACGTGAGCGCACCCGGTTTCACCCGTGACGGTCACGCCTTCTTCATCGAGGCGCCTTCCAAGGCATCCGGCTCCGACCAGAAGCGCTGGACGGGCGAGGACGGCCAGGCTCCCGAGAAGGTATCTCCCACTGAGATGGTCCCCAGCCAGGAGCAGAGGCAGGCGGATTTCGACCGCAAGATCCTCACCGATGACCATGGCATGCAGATCTACGGAATTGCTACCGACCAGTTCGGCGCCAAGTATTACATGGTCAAGAATTCCTGGGGCGATACCGGCAAATATCACGGCATCTGGTACGCCACCGAGGCTTTCGTCAAGGGCCAGTCCCTCGACGTCATGGTACACAAGAGCGCACTGAGCTCTGAAATGCGCAAGAAGCTCGGTATCAAATGAAAGCCGGAACCGTAACAGCCTGCACAATAACCTCGATGAACCTGCTCTGCGGAGTCGTCGGGGTTGTTTTCGCTTTTGGAGGACGCCTTGACCTGGCGTTCGTGATGATGCTCTGTGCCGCCGTCTGCGATTTTGCCGACGGGTTTGCGGCGCGGCTGCTGCACGGCCAGAGCGAATTCGGCAAGCAGCTTGACTCGCTCTGCGACGCGGTCAGCTTCGGCGTGCTCCCCGCAGTCATGCTCCATGTCCTCACGAGGGACTGCATGTTCGGTGAGAGCCTCGTATGCTATGTGCCGCTGCTTATCGCTGTCTTCGCCGTGCTGCGCCTCGCGCGATTCAATGCCGCAGGCGAGGAGACCGATTCCTTCAAGGGTCTTGCCGCTCCCGCAGCGGCACTGCTGACCGGCTCGCTGTGCAGCCTGGTGGCTCATGACCCTGCCGGGCCCTTCGCACTGCTCGCCTCCAGCGGAGTATTCACCATTGCGTATACCGCAATAGTATGCTGCCTGATGGTGTCGCGCATCCCCATGATGTCGCTCAAGCTTCATCGTGATGACAGCAGGGAGCTGCAATCCAAGAGAATATGCCTTGCTGCAGCGGTGCTGCTGTGCATCGGATTTACCTTCATTACGGGACGCCACTGGACCCTCGCGGTCAACCTGTCCGTCCTCGTGTATGTTTTCCTTAATCTGGTACTGGCCCTGGCCGGTCCCAAACATGAATGAGCTGTAGATTTTCTGTATTGTTTGTAGGCCTTCTCCTCACTGCTGCGGTGTCCTGCCGTACGCAGGTGCAGGAGGAGAAACTCTGCCTCCCGGCGCAGGGAGCCATATATGTGCTGGGGCAGGCATCTGACTGTGCGTATTATAAGCATGCCCTCCTCGCTTATGACGGCCATGACAACGCGAGCATAGCCCACACACCCGACGGGCTGCCGGATTTCTGCGGAGAGACCGTGGTGCTCATGTCTGAGCTCAATTTTATCGATACCCTCCCGCCCAAGGTGTTCATACTCGCGTCCGCCGAGCTCAGTGATGCAGATATGTCCGGCGTAACCAGTCTCCCTGTACTCCGTCCCCTCAAACTTGTAGAGGAGACTATAGAGGCCGAATGCGGGAGCTCCGCCAGAGTGGTGGTGTTAAGCGGGCTCTCCATGTCACTCGAGGGTGAGCTTGCGCTGGAGTTCCTCGCTGCATGCGCTCAGAAGGGGATTGACAGGGTGGATGCAATCGTAATTGATACGCCGGCCGTCGATGCGGACGAGCTCAGCGAATCAATAGCCGAATGCATGTTGATTGAAGGAGAGAAAGCCGATCAGCTGCGCGCTCTGGTCCCTTCCGGGCTCAAGATATACGACCCGCGCAGGGTTACCGCCTGCCGTTGTTATGAGCTCCTCTGGCAGGAGAATGCATTCACTCACAGGATATCGCTCCCGGTGAGCGTGAGTATAGACTGACGCATGTATAAACTGACGATACTGCCCGAAGAGATTCAGGTAATGCCCCTGGGTAGTTTTGAGGGCGAGATAAAGGTAATAGACAGACCCGGTATCGAGCTTCTTGGAGCCGTCCTCTATCTGAGGAGCCAGAAGATAATAGGCTTCGATACCGAGACACGGCCCACGTTCTCTCCGGGCCAGCGGCCGCATAAAGTAGCTCTCCTGCAGCTCTCAGGCGGCGGAAAGGCCTACCTGTTCCGTATCAACAAGCTCCAGGGCATCCCCAAGATGCTCACCTCCCTGCTCTCCAGCCCGCGCATACTCAAAGTCGGAGCCGCCGTGCACGACGACATACGCGCACTTCAGAAATGGGCCTCATTCAAGTCCAAGGGATTCGTTGACCTGCAGAAGATTGCCTGGGAGTGGGGGATACGCGACATGAGCGTCAAGAAACTCGCAGCTAATATACTCGGAGTCCGTATTTCAAAAACCCAGCAGCTGTCCAACTGGGAGGCGGATAAGCTGTCTCACCCACAGCAGCTCTATGCCGCTACGGATGCGTGGATATGCAGGGAAATGTACTGTGCGCTTCTATCTTCGGAGAAGCACCCTCTCACGCCCGAAGAGCGCAATCCTATTCAACCTCAAGCAGCAGCCCCTTCAGGTACTCCCCCTCAGGGTGATAAATGCTCACCGGATGGTCAGGGCCCTGCGAAAGGCGGCCGAGGACGCGGACACCACGGCCGGAATCGGCGGAGGCGGAGAAAGCCATCAGGCCAAAAGCCGTCCGGTCAACAACCTGGGAGCAACTGAAAGTAAATACCAGTCCTCCCGGGGCCACCTTGGAAATAGCAGCGGCATTGAGCCTCTGATAAGCGCGCAGTGCGTTCTGCAGCGCGCCGCGGTGCTTGGCGAATGCCGGCGGATCCACTATTATAATATCGTACTCGCCGAAGGGGACATCCCTCAGGAAATCAATTGCGTCGGTGCAATATGAGGTATGATTGCTGAAGCCGCCGAGTGCCACATTGCGCTCCAGAAGCGAAATGGCCTTCTCGGAGCTGTCCACCGAATCAACCTTTGTGGCCCCTGCTGCAAGGGCGTAGATTGAGAATCCTCCCGTATAGCAGAACAGATTGAGCACCCGCTTGCCCGGGGCGTAGCGTGCGACCAGGGCGCGGTTCTCCCTCTGGTCAAGGAAGAATCCGGTCTTCTGGCCTTCTTCCCAGTTTACGAGGAAACTGTGGCCGTTCTCATGTACCACATACTCGGATGCTTCGAAGCCGGGAGCCTTGTACAGATAACCGTCCACAAGCTCAAGTCCGGCCTTGAAGGGTGCCGTGCCCGAACTCTTGTCATAAACTGCCTTGAGGCTGTCTCCGAATACCTCCTGCAGTGCTGCGAGTATCTGCTTCTTGGCGCGGAACATACCGACCGAATGGGCTTGCAGTACGCAGACTCCGTCGTACCAGTCGATAATAAGCCCGGGGAGGCCGTCGCCTTCGCCGTGTACCAGACGGAAGCAGTCGGTCCCCTGGAGATTGGAGGCGCGCCTCACCGCAAGAGCGCGGGCAATGGCATCCTTCCAGAAGCCGGGAGCAGTCGGGTCGCCGGAGAAACTCAGCACCCGTACTGCGATAGAGCCAATCTGATAGTGGCCGGTCGCCAGCAGCTCTCCTTCGGCCGAATATACAGGGACAAGGTCGCCTTCGGCGGGGTTGCCTACTACATCAGCGATGGCTCCGGAGAATACCCAGGGATGGTAGCGGCGCAGCGAGGCGTCGCGGCCGCGTTTAAGAATTATCTTTGTCATTCTCAATCAGTTCAGCAAGTAAATCAGGGGCTTCTGCTTCCGGGACATGAGTCCGGATTGCGACTCCTTTGCGGTATATGGACACCTTGCCGGCTCCTTCGCCGACATAGCCCCAGTCGGCGTCGGCCATCTCGCCGGGGCCGTTCACTATGCAGCCCATGACGGCGATGACGGTGTCCTTCAGATGTGCTGTGCGGGACTTTACCTTTTCCAGGGCGCCCTGCAGGTCGTACATGGTCCTTCCGCAGCCAGGGCAGGCGATGTATTCCGGCTTGTAGAAGCGGCGGCGCGATGCCTGCATCACTTCGTCCACAATCTCCGCCGGTAACCCCGCCTCTGCCGGAATCTCATCTATTTCCCTCCTCAGCAGTTTCGGACCCCACTCGCATGATGCTCTCATCAGCTCTTCCGGCTGATTCGCGGAATGAATCCCAACGCGCCTGGGCGTGTCTCCCGTCCCGTGTAAAAAGACACACAGTCCGGAAGACAGCACCCCGGCTCCACAACGCTCGCGCTGTTCATTCCGCTCATCTGCCGGAATCCAATAATCAACGATATAGCGGGCCACGGGGATTTCGTTCTCCGGGTCTTCGGTGAGGGAGACGCGGATGGTGTCGCCGATGCCTTCGGCGAGGAGGGTGGAGATCGCGACGCACGACTTGATG
>CAMZEI010000067.1 GCA_947305815.1 uncultured Bacteroidales bacterium
ACCGACCTCAGCTGGGGCAGGATCAACCACCCCGAAGAGATCGTCACCCTGGACGAGAAGATCAAGGTCGTCGTACTCGACTTCAATGAGCAGCAGAAGAGGATTGCCCTCGGTCTCAAGCAGCTCACTCCTCACCCTTGGGATAACCTCGATCCTAACCTCAAGGTTGGTGACAAGGTAAGCGGTAAGGTCATTCTCCTCGCCGACTACGGCGCATTCGTGGAGATTTGCCCCGGTGTCGAAGGTCTCGTGCACGTGTCTGAGATGTCCTGGTCCCCCAGGCTTCACAGCGCACAGGAGTTCCTCAAGGTCGGCGACCAGGTAGAGGCTCAGATCCTCTCCATCGACCGCGAGGCCCGCAAGATCAGCCTTGGACTGAAGCAGCTCACCGCCAACCCTTGGGAGAGCATCCGCGAGAAGTATCCCGTCGGCAGCTCCCACAAGGCAACCGTGCGCAACATCACCAACTTCGGTGTGTTCGCTGAGCTCGAGGACGGCGTGGAAGGTCTTGTACACATCAGCGACCTCAGCTGGAACAAGATCAAGCACCCTTCAGAGGTTGTAGCGAGCGGCGACGTCCTCGACGTCCAGATCCTCGACTTCGACGAGAGCAGCCACAAGCTGAGCCTTGGCCACAAGCAGCTCACTCCCAACCCTTGGGATGAGATCGAGGCCAAGTATCCCGTCGGCGCAACCGTAGAAGGCACCATCGCCTCCATCACCGACAAGGGTGCCAACATCACCCTCGAAGGAGACGCCGAAGGCTTCGCATTCAGCCGTGAGATCGTCAAGGAAGACGGCAAGGCTGCAGTCGCAGGTGAGACCCTGCCCTTCAAGGTAGTGGAAATTCGCCGCTCGACCCGCAGGATTCTCCTCAGCCACCTCCGCACCTATCAGGAGGTCAAGGAGAAGGCTGTAGCCGCCGAAGCTGAGAGCACCCGCAAGGCAGTGAGCAAGGTCAATACCACCATTGAGAAGACCACTCTCGGTGATATCGACGCTCTCGCAGCCCTCAAGGAGAAGCTCGCAGCAGACGAGAAGAAAAAGAAGTAATTTCTTAACGCTCATAGATTCGGGCATGGTTTCGGCCATGCCCGTTTCTATATCTGTAAGACCCTTATGTTGTTAGCCTGGATTATGTCCGTCGCGCTCGTGATGGCTTCCGCAGGGGAAGTCACCGACGACGGGCTTAAGTATATAGCCGATTACAGTACGCTGGCAGTCAGCGAGATGCAGCGCACGGGAGTGCCTGCGAGCATCACGCTCGCCCAGGGCATGCTCGAGTCCCGCTACGGACGCAGCGAGCTGGCGCTCATGGCCAACAATCATTTCGGTATCAAGTGCCACTCCGACTGGAATGGCCGCACCATGAGCTACGACGACGACCGGGCAGGAGAGTGCTTCCGCGTCTATGACAAGGTGGAGCAGTCCTTTGCCGACCATTCGGATTTCCTGCGGGGCCGCAGCAACTACCAGGCTCTCTTCAAGCTCAAGACTACTGACTACAAGGGCTGGGCCCGCGGCCTCTCCAAAGCCGGGTACGCCACCGACCCCAAATACGCCGCCAAGCTCATTGACCTCATCGAGCGCTACAGTCTCTACCGTTTCGATACTCCCGTTGAGGTAGCTGCGCCTGAGGTGCTCATAGCCGACAAGCCCAAGTCCAAGCCCGTGGAGCCTAAGCCCGTAGCGGCCTGGAACGAGGAAGAATCCTTCAGCATAGAGCGCACCGTGTATGTCAAGGACAAGGCCGAGTTCATCTACAGCGTCGAAGGCGAGACATACGAGGGCATAGCCAGGGAGTACGGCCTGTTCCTGCGCGAAATCCTGCGCTACAATTCCCTCAAGGCCCCTCAGCCACTTGAGCCCGGGACCATAGTCTATCTCACCAAACCCCGCCGCGCCAAATGAAGAAGCTGCTGCTTGCAATAGGAGTAGGAGTCCTTGTGACATTGGGAATCCTCGGTCTAAGGTACCTTGTGGACAACAGGATGCCCAATTTCAGGGAGTACAGGGAGATTTATGTGCGCCCCGACACTACCCCTCAGGAGGTGCTGGATTCGCTCGCAGGGGTGGTAAAGTTCCGCAGGAGCCTGCAGCGCATGTTCTCCGAGAAGGAGGTGGCGCGCTACATAACCCCGGGACACTATATCGTAAAGCCTGAGCATTCAAGCGTTTACGTCGCCCGTATGCTCAACAACGGCTGGCAGGAGCCGGTAACCCTCGTGCTCGCGGGGACACTGCGGCTCAAGGGAGACATGGCCCGCAAGATTTCCGCCCAGATGATGGTGGATTCCGCTGCGGTGCATGAGGCCCTGTGCTCCGACAGCCTGCTGGCGCAGTACGGTTTCCGCAGCTCGAATGTATTCAACCTCTTCATCCCCGACAGCTACGAGATGTACTGGACAGACGGAGTGGAGGCCATACTTGCCCGTCAGAAGAAGGCCTATGACGCCTTCTGGACGCCGGAGCGAGATGCCAGGGCAAAAGCCCTCGGCCTCAGCCGCGCCCAGGTCGGGATACTCGCTTCGATAGTGAAGGGGGAGACCAACTACGAGCCTGAGATGCCGCAGATTGCGGGAGTCTATCTTAACCGCCTGCGCAAGGGTATGCCCCTGCAGGCCGACCCCACGGTAGCGTTCTGCTTCGACTACACGCTCAACCGGGTGCTCCACCACCATCTCAAGGTGGATTCACCCTACAATACCTATAAATATAAGGGGCTGCCTCCTGGACCTATATGCGTGCCTACGAAGGCCTGTCTGGATGCGGTCCTGAATCCGGACCCTGCCGGCAACCTGTATTTCTGCGCTGATCCGGCGCTCAACGGGACCCACCGTTTCGCCGTTACTTTCCGGGAGCATCAGAAGAATGCCCGGGAGTTCCAGAAAGCCCTTTCTTCTTACGGAAAACAACCCACTCGCCCATAGAGAAGTTGAAAAGGCCCGAGATGCATAGGGCCATGATGTTGCAGAGCACGACGTCAGGTATCATGATGCCGAGGATATTGACGTCCGAAGGCACTCCTACAGCTCTGAAGACCCTCTCGAGTATGAGCAGGAGCACCATCTTGATGAGGAAACCTCCGGTGCAGGATGCGTTATATTTGAGGTAGTAACGCAGGAAAGCCTTGCTCTTGTCGCGGTTGATCCTTCCCCTCCAGATGTAGTAATAGGAGCAGAGGAAGTTGGTGAACACCGCACACTCGAAGGAAATGACCGGCGCTATTATAAACTGCCCCGTATAGCCGTCAAATACATAATTGGACATAAGCCAGAGACCGGCCGTATCGACCGCGGTCCCCAGCAGGCTGGTAACGAAGAAAGAGAGCAGCTTACGAATCATCCCTCGGGAGAGGTTCCATCTTTGAGTACTCCTTCGCGTCCCTGATGAAGTTGAAGAAGTATGTAATCAACACGGCCACGAGCACAACTATGGCGATACAGTCTAGGGCACTCAGTGCGTAATCAATGCCAAGGAAATGCATTTCGTGCCTGAACTCGCGTATCGGCGTCACGTAGAGCAGTATCATATTGGCTATGATGGCAAGCACCCTGAGCTCTGTAGGACCTAACTTGGCGTATGTGAGTTTGAACTCGCCCTTGATGTGCGAGTTGATAAATACGTATATTGACAGCAGCAGGTAAGCCACCAGCACGAACAGGCCGAGCCTGAAATCCATGAAAGGACTTAGCCCGAGGCCAAAAAACATCATCACCTCGTTGAGGCAGTCCATATTGTGGTCGACAAAGAACCCGTACCTGGGCCTCTGCTGGTTGCGCACGCGGGCAAGCGTCCCGTCCAGCGAATCGCCGAACCAGTTGATTACGAATCCCAGTGAAGCCATCCAAAGGAAATTGATGTTGAGGTTGCAGAGTATGTATCCGGCACAGATTATTGCGGAGCCTATGGTACCGACAGCAGTAAGCATATCGGAATTTACCCAGCGCGGCATCCTTTCGGCCATCCAGACAAGAGCCTTCTTCTCAAGTCCGTTGAGTATCGAAGTCTGGATCCTAACCGCTTGCTTTCTTTCTTCCATAGAATATGGGTTTTAGGTCTAAAAAGTCTGCAAAGGTAGCAAATAATTCGCAGAAAGCCTTGACAGGCTGCCTCAGACGCGTTTTACCTTGATAATGGAGCCTGAGCGCTCGAGACGGGAAATTAGCTTGTCGAGCTCCGTGTTGGACGGCACCAGCAGGCGCAGGCTCACTTCGACGGTCCCTGCGCGACTGTCGTCGCGTACGTTCATTGAGCTGAGCGATACCTTGAAAGCACCCACTGCTTCCGTGATTACTGAGAGAGGGTTGCCGTCCTTGCCTGCTATAACCTTCAGGTCGGTGATAAATTCCCCGCCGGAAGAGGTATCCTGCCACACAACCTTCTGTATCCTGTAGGGATAGCGCTCCAGCAGTCTCGCGGCATTGGGACAGGACATGCGGTGTATCTTGATGCCGTCCGTGCGGGTAACGAAACCGAAAACCTCGTCGCCGAACACAGGATTGCAGCAGCGGGACATCTTGTAGTCCAGGCCCTTGACTCCGCGGGCATTGAGCACCAGAATATCCTCTCCGTTGGAGCTGAAGGTCTTTTTCTCCTTCTCCTGGTCGGGGATAATGGGTCCCTGGCTGCCGTACTCGAGTATGAAAGTCTTGATGTCGGCGGCGTCTATCTTCTCGTCGGCGATGTCGGCATAGAGGGACAGGATGGTGGAGTAGTGGTGCTTGTGCATGTACTCCGTAGCCATCTCGTCGGTGAATTCAAGCTTCCAGTTCTTGAGGCGACGGCCAAGCATCTCACGGCCGTTGGCGGCCTTCTTGCGCTCCTCTTCGTTGAGCTCAGCCTTGATGCGGGAGCGGGCCTTGCTGGTGACTACCCAGCCGAGCCAGTCGGACGAAGGCCTCTGGTTCTTGCCTGTCATTATCTCCACTACGTCGCCGGTAGCGAGGGGATGGCGTATGGATACTGCCTTGCCGCCAATACGCGCGCCCGTACAGCGGGAGCCAACCATAGTGTGGATGTTGTATGCGAAGTCCAGCACGCTGGCGCCGGCGGGCAGTATGCGCAGCTCTCCCGAGGGGGTGAACACGAAAATTTCCGACTTGGGAGGGGTGGGCATGTCCTCGGGGGAGGCGGTGGAGCTGTGCTCGAGGTTGTAACGCACCGAGCTCAGCCAGTTCTCCAGGGTGCTGTCTGCCTTGATGCCCTTGTATGACCAGTGAGAGGCGAGGCCGCTCTCGGCTATCTCGTCCATGCGGGCGGTGCGTATCTGCACTTCGAGGAAATTGCCCCGGGAGTTCTTCACCGTGACGTGAAGCGATTCGTAGCCGTTGGGCTTGGGATTGGTAATCCAGTCGCGCAGGCGGTCCAGGACGGTCTCGTATTCCTCCGTGACATAGGAGTAAACCTTCCAGCAGAGGGTCTTTTCCAGCTCGCGGTCAGGCTCGCAGTCGATTATGAAGCGTATTGCAAAAATGTCATACACGCCGTCCAGCCCGACCTTCTGCACCTGCATCTTGCGGTATATGGAGTAGGCGGTCTTGGTGCGTATCTTGAGCTTGTACTTGATGCCGGCTTCGGATAATTTGAGCTTGAGCGGCTCTATGAACTCGCTCATCAGGCGCTCCCTGTCCTTCGCCGTGGCCTTGAGGTAGTTGGTGATGGTGCGGTACTGCACCGGGTCGCTGTGGCGGAAGCAGGCGTCCTCCATCTCGGACTTGATGTTGTAGAGGCCCAGCTGATGTGCCAGTGGCAGGTACAGCATCATGGTCTCCAGGACCCGCTGGTCGCGCGCTGCTCCGGAGAACAGGCTCAGGTTGCGAAGCACTTCCATGCGGTCGGCTATCTTGATGACCGTGACGCGAGGGTCTGGGGAATACTGGACTATGAGCTTCTTGTAGTTCTCGGCTTCGAGGCGGGTGTCCTTGGGGCGTATGGTCGCTATCTTGTCGAGGCCGTCCACGAGCGACATGATTTCGGGGGAGAAGCCTTCGATAGGGAGCTCCGGGGTGAAGCGGTGAGCCTCATGCAGATATATTGCGGCAAGGCACTCGGGACCCAGGCCGATCTCGTCGCGCACTATGGCTGCGACTCCGTCGGGATGCTCGATGAAGGGGTGTCCGTTGCCCCGGGTGCGGTCAGCCAGAGCGGCTGCTGCGATATCCCTTGCGCGTTGTACTATAGCGTCCATAGCGGCGTAGTTTTCTGCAATTTTTATGCCTTCCAGACCTTTAAATATTCCTGCAAAGCCCACATCTCATCACGGTATCGGGCGGCTGCCTGGAAGTCCAGCTCGGAGGCGGCTTTGGTCATCCTGCGTTTGTCCTCCTCCACCATCTTCTCAATCTGCTCGCGGGACATGGAGCGTATCACAGGATCCTGCAGTACCCCCGCAAGGTCTGCGGCCACGTAGCCGTCCACGTAGGCACTCCGGCCTTCGCGGACGGAGTCGTGGCCCAGCCCCACTGTGATCCTGCCGCTTCCCAGATCCGAAGGATTCGGGATATAGCGCGGATCGTCGTATGAGTTGGGTGCGCTGACCCGTCCGGTAGTGCCTCCGGCGAGCTTGGTGGCGAGTTCGTTGTGCCGCACCGCCACCTGGCGCGGCTCTATGCCGTGCAGTTTGTTGTATTCTATCTGCTTGGTGCGGCGGCGGTCAGTCTCGCGTATCGTGGCCTCCATCGAGGGAGTAATCTTGTCGGCGTACATGATGACGAGCCCATTGACATTGCGGGCGGCGCGGCCCGCGGTCTGGGTGAGTGCGCGGGTGGTGCGGAGGAACCCTTCCTTGTCCGCATCCAGTATCGCCACGAGCGACACGCTTGGGATGTCCAGACCCTCTCGCAGCAGGTTCACTCCCACCAGCACGTCGAACAGTCCGTTCTTGAAATCCTCAATTATCTGCACCCTGTCGGTGGTGTCCACGTCGGAGTGGATGTAGCGTACGCGGTCGCCTATGCGGGCGAGGTATTCGTACAGCTCCTCCGCCATGCGCTTGGTAAGGGTCGTCACCAGCGTCCTTTCGTCCCTCTCGGCGCGTACGCGTATTTCCTCCACGAGGTCATCCACCTGATTCTTGGTGGGACGCACCTCGATGGGAGGGTCCAGCAGGCCGGTGGGCCTCACCAGCTGCTCCACCACGAGGCCTCCGGATTTCTCCAGCTCGTAGTCAGCCGGGGTGGCGCTCACATAGACTTTCTGCCCTGTCACCTGCTCGAACTCCTCGAAGGTAAGCGGCCTGTTGTCCGATGCTGCCGGGAGCCTGAACCCGTATTCCACCAGCACGCTCTTGCGGCTGTGGTCCCCGCCGTACATCGCGTGCACCTGAGGCAGAGTCACATGGCTCTCGTCTATGAAGGTTATGAAGTCGTCCGGGAAATAGTCCAGCAGGCAGAACGGCCTCTGACCCGGCTTGCGTCCGTCGAAGTAGCGCGAGTAGTTCTCTATGCCAGGGCAGTACCCCATCTCCTTGATCATCTCCAGGTCGTATTCGACCCTCTGCTTGAGCCGCTTGGCCTCGAGTATCCTGTCCTGCGACTCAAACCAGGCCATCTGCTGCACCAGGTCGTCCTGGATGTGGCTCACGGCCGTCTTGGTGCGCTCCTTGGTGGTGATGAAGTTGTTGGCGGGATAGATGTTGATGCTGTCGATGTCCTCGATCTTGCCTCCCGTCACCGGGTCGATTATGCTGAGCGCATCCACTTCGTCGCCGAAGAACTCGATGCGCACCGCATTGTCCGCACCCGCGAGGAACACGTCCACCGTGTCGCCCTTGACGCGGAAGTTGCCCCGCGAGAAATCAGCTTCGGTGCGGTTGTAGAGGGCATCCACCAGCTTGTACAGGAGCCCGGTGAGGGAGCGGTGCTCGCCGCGCCTTACCACCACAGTCTGCTCATGGAAGTCGTCCGGGTTGCCTATGCCGTACAGGCAGCTCACGCTCGACAC
>CAMZEI010000068.1 GCA_947305815.1 uncultured Bacteroidales bacterium
ATTATTGTTATATTTGTTTGATAATCAATCTGTACACGCAATGAAACTCTGGTCGCTTTCTTCAAATCTGCATTCCGAAATCCGTGTCAGGGCTACCGAGGAGCCGTTTATCAAGGCTATCGAGGCCGCGGCAGGCATACGCTTCGAGGACTGTGGAGACGACTTCTCCACCTACACCGGCGGGAGCGATGAATTCATATACATACGCACCGGCGGCACGGAAGGCATGTTCAAGAAAGTGCATGAGGGCAAACCGGCAAGACTTATAACCAGCGGCAAGAGCAATTCGCTGGCAGCTTCGATGGAGATCCTGAGCTACCTGAGACTCAAGGGCATTTCGGGCGACATACTCCATGGAAGCCCTAAGGAAATAGCGCAGGCCATGCGCCGTCCTGCCCACATGGGCAGCAGCCGCCTCATCCGCAATTTCGAGTCTTACGGTCCCCTGCTCTCAGGCAAACGCTACGGAGTAATAGGCAAACCTTCTGACTGGCTCATTTCCAGCGGGACTGATTACAAGAAAGTATATGACCGTCTCGGAGCCGAGCTCATCGACATCCCCATTTCGGAGCTCACGGCAGCGATAGAGCTTTCCTCCCGCGACATCCCTGCCGGCCTCAAGGCCATGAACCTTCCCAAATACGGCCGACCAATCTCGGAGCGAGATTTCGGTCTCGCAGCAGGCATATACTGGGCTCTTAAAGGGATAATAGCAAAATACCGCCTCGATGGCTTTACCCTCCGCTGCTTCGACCTGCTGACATCGGTCGGCAACACCGGTTGCCTCGCACTCTCGCTGCTCAATACCGAAGGCACTATAGCCACCTGCGAAGGCGACATCCCCGCAATGATGAGCATGGCCGCCGGCAAGGCGATATTCGGAGTTGACGGATTCCAGGCCAACCTCTCGCGCATCGAAGGCGACAGGATGCTGTTCGCGCACTGCACAGTGCCCATTTCTGCCGTCGCCGACTACTGCTATGACACTCATTTCGAGTCCGGTATAGGCGTCGGCATACACGGCGAATTCCCCGCCCCCTCGAAGGCCATACTCTTCAAACTGGCCCCAAAGTGCAGGGAATTCATCTGCGAAGAAGTTGAAATCGAGGCTAACCAGTACGAAGATAATCTCTGCCGCACCCAGGTCTGGATAAAAAGCACCGGGGACTTGCGAGATTACATGCTGGGAAGCCCGCTGGGCAACCACCACATCATCTTCTGCAATCCCCGGAGCCTCTAAGGCACGTCAGGACAAACGTCAGGCGGCCAGTTTCTTCTCGCTCGGTATAAGCACTGCACAGAGTCCTACGCCAATCAGCGCGCCTACGGCCACTGACAGCATAGCCGCATCCCAGGAGGAGTTGTTGGCTATACCGCCGACGACAATCTTGGAGCAGATTGCATCTCCCACGAGATAGCCGAACAGTCCTACAAATCCGGCTGCCGTACCAGCAGCATTCTTCGGCACCAGACTGAGCGCCTGCACGCCGGTAAGCGCCACAGGCCCGTAAATGAAGAAACCTATGAGACAGAGTGCGATATAAACCAGCACCTTCTGCGTAGCGGGCTCAACGGCAATGATACCTGCACCCACCATCCAGTAAAGCAGCACGCCAAGTGCGCAGAGGAACATACAGATTACATTCATCGGAGCGCAGCGTCCCTTGAAGAGTTTGGAGGTCATCCAGCCGCAGACTATGGTACCGACTGCACCTACGATATTGTGCACCGAGAACGCCACCTTACTCTCCGCAGCTGTCATTATACCCTTGGTCTGAAGATAGGTAGGAGCCCAGTCGCCTATACCGTAACGCACCATATAGACGGCCACGTTGGAGATGGCGACGACCCAGAGGAGCTTGTTCTTGAGGACATAATCAACGAAGAGAGTCTTGAAAGGGAGTTTCTCTCCGGCGGCACCCTTGGACTTGACGCCGCTGTGGTCATTGCGCCAGTCGGCCACTGCAGGCAGGCCGCAGGACTCGGGCGTATCACGAATTGCCCACCAGCAGAACAGAGCGATAGCCAACGCTACGATGGAGGGGAACACGAAATTACCCTTCCAACTCTGGACTATACCGAGATCACCTGCAAGCGCCACTCCTGCAATTGCGAGGAAGCCGAGGGAGAAGCTTCCTATGGTATGCGACACATTCCATATACTCATCTTGAAACTGCGCTCGTTCTGACTGAACCAGTGAGCCATGATGCGTCCGCATGGAGGCCAGCCGAATCCGCTGAGCCAACCAACTATCAGCATCAGGATGAATATGACGGTAGTGTTGAGAGCCGTATTGGTCCCGAAGGGAATAAGTCCCACGGACATCATGGTGATGGCAGACAGGACGAGGCCTACGCAGAGGAACTTACGGGCATCCGAACGGTCGGAGACGCTGCCCATAATAAACTTGCTGAATGCATAGGCAATCGACACGGCCGACATTGCGAGACCAACCTTACCGGCATCGAGGATGCCGTCGGCAATCATATCGGGAGCCGCCAGCGACAGGTTCTTACGTACCAGATAGTAAGCAGCGTATCCCAGGAATGCTCCGAGGAATACTTTAAGCCGCATGGCTTTGTACTCGGCATCAACCTTTTCGGACGCTATCGGAGCCTTCGGCTTTGGGGGATCAAGGAAACGTGACATATTATTATATGGTTAATCTTCTATTGCTTCAGCCAGAATGGATATCGGGTTCATGACGGTATAACCGGTGGACATCTCAATCTGCCATTTGCAGGTCTCGCAGTCGCAGGCTACGACCTCTGGATCAGCTTCGCGGATATGCTTGAAGAGCTCCTCGCCTATTGCCTGCGAGGAAGCGTAATTCTCCTTCTTGAAGCCATAGGTACCGGCAATGCCGCAGCAGGCTGAATCGAGCACCGTAAGCTCCAGACCGGGAATCATGCGCAGCAGCCTCTCGGTAAAGACTCCCCAGCCCATTTTCTCCATGTGGCAGGGGGTGTGGTAGGCGGCCTTGAGATGGAAATCGGGCTTAAAGCGCAGCTTGGCTCCGTTTTCGAGCTTCTCATATATATAACGCGTAGCCATCAGGATGGAATCGCGCACCGCAGAATTGTCCACTCCGAGCAGCGAACGATATTCGTCCCTCATGGTGAAGGCGCAGGTGGATGAAGTTGCGACTACCTTGAGCCCGGCGTCCACGGCCTTACCGAGCACTGCTACATTGTGCTTGGCGTGTTTGGTGGCCTGAGCGGACATGCCATTGGTAATCATTGCGATGCCGCAGCATTTCTCACCGTCCAGCAGCTGCACCCCTATGCCGAGTGCATTGAGCACCTTCACGAGGTCCTTGCCCAGCTGGGGATTGTTGTAATTGACATAGCATCCGTGGAAATACGCGACCTGCTCGGGGAAAGCCGCCTGCTTCGAAGCATGCTTTTTAAGCCAGCTCTCAAAACTGCGGCCGCTGTACTTGGGGAAAGACCTGCGGTGGTCAATCCCGAGCGTCCAGTCCAAGGCAGTCTTGGTGATACCGAGCGAAGTGCCGAAATTCACCAGCGGAGCGACGGGACGGGCCAGCTTGCCCATGAAGTCGGTCGAAGCCAGCATGCGGTCACGCAGCTTGGGCGCGGACTTGTCGTATTTGATGCGCGCTGACTGTATGAGGTCGGCAACTCCCACTCCGGAGGGGCAGGACACTTCGCAGCGCTTGCAATTCATGCAGTACTTGAGGGCATAATTGAAGAACCAGGGGTTCTTGAGCCTAAGTCTCTCGCCGTCTGGACCGGCCTGCTTGGGACCCGGATAGAGGGGGTTGACCTTCATCACAGGGCAATACAGGGTGCAAATCGTACACTTGGTGCACTCCTCGAAATTGTGATTGCTTATAGTTTTCTCCTGGTAACTCATGGCTTCAATATGCTATCAACTACGGCAAAGGCGCTGCGGATTGCGAGTCCGGCACCGGTGCCGAATTCAGGGCGGGTGGCACCGAGTATGGAGCCGGCGACATAGAGATTGCGCACGCTCTCACCGGCAATCATAGGATGCAGGGCGACATCGGTCTTGACTCCGAAACGCATGTAAGGCTGGTCGGCGGCGAACGAAGGGTCGTACCATTCGCTGCGGTCCGCGGGATAATCTACATCCAGTCCAAAGACTGGCTCCACGACGGATGTCGGAGTGGCAAGCAGCCCCTTGGAGAAGAAACCTCCGGAAGCCAGCACAAAGCAGTCCGCCTCAAGATAGTGCGAATCCAGATTGCGGGTGACTACGCTGTGCACCACCCCGTCATGGACATGGGCTCCGGTGACTTCATCACCCTGGAGGAAAGTCCCGCCAAGGGAGATGTAGTAGTCCTTGAGCTGCATCTGGGTGCGTATTCCGGGTACCGACGGCGGCTGAGTGCCGGCGAACACTACCTTCGCAGGGATGGCCTCCCGCAGGTACTCGACATCGGCAGAATCTTTCTGCCCGAATACCTGAGGCAGCACGACTGCATCCTCTCCGTCGAGCAGGCCGCTCACGGCGGCTGCAATCTTCTTAATGCCGGAGCTCCTGTCAATTGCGGCAAGCCTGCAGGCGATGCCGGCCTTCTCCAGACCGTCGGCAAGGAAGCCGGTGAAGAACCCCTGCTCTCCGCGGAAGCTCACTATCAGGGCCTTGGACGCAAATCTCTCAGAGGGGAATATATCCACATCGCCGAGTGCCAGCTCAGCCTCGCGGAAAGTCCCCATGGGCATGAGCCTCACTCCGGCGCTGTAATGCACCTTGATGCCGGCAGCTTCAAAAATCTCCGCCAGACGCGCAGGGGCCTCCTTCACGGACTCGAAAGTCCCGGAGAAGAAATGCATGGCGTTCTGGCCCGTACTCACAATAGCCGTAGAGCGGCCCTCCTTCTGGAGGCTGATGCCTGCGATGAGCCCGGCAAGTCCTCCGCCCGTTATAACACAGTCAAATCTCATAGGCCAAGTACGTGTTTATAAGTCCATTGTGTGAATTCAGCTTCGCGCAGGGTATCGCCCCAGCCAATGGGGAAATTGCCCTTCCACCTCTCCTGCAGGAAGTCGGCGAGGTCGCGCCTCTCCTTCTCTACGCAGCCGTGAGCTTCGGCAAGGAGTCCGGCAGCCCTGCAGGCGCAGAACTGTCCCTGGCATGTACCCATGCCGACGCGGGTGCGGCGGCGCAGGTCGGTAAGCGTCGAAGCGCTCAGGCGGTCAATAGCGAGCTTCAGCTCCGCTGCGGAGACTTCCTCACACTCGCAGATGACAGAGGCATCACCTTCACTTATATCAGCCGCACGCGTACCCATGCGGGAAGCGGCGGACTTCTGAGCAGCGGAAGGTTTCTCCCAAATCTTGCCGGCCACCTCTTCGTAGGATTTAACCTGGGATCCGGGAATCGGGGTATTTTCCGTATAGGAGGCCTTGTACACGCCGATCATGCGGCAGACGGCGTCCGTTGCCTGCTCAGCCATCAGACGGTATGTCATCAGCTTGCCGCCGGTAATGGTGACGAATCCCTCGAGCCCGTCGCGCTGAGCATGGTCCAGGCAGACAATTCCGCGGGAAATGCTTCGGCCGGTGGGATCGTTGTCGGCGCTGACCAGAGGACGGACTCCGGCATAAGCGCGAAGTATCCTCGTGCTCGACAGGGCCGGCGCCAGCTGCGCACCTTCGGTGATGAGCAGATCCACCTCATCGGGCGTCACAGCCACGTCGTCGCATTCCTCGAACGGGATGCGGGTCGAAGTGGTGCCTATGATACAAACCGTATCGCCCGGCACCAGAATATCTGCGTTGGAAGGCTTGCGGCAGCGGTTTATGACATAATTATTGACCCTGTGGGCAAAGATCAGGAGGGCTCCCTTGGCGGGATACATACCAACCTCGACACCCGCCATAGCGGCTATGCCGTGTCCCCAGATGCCGCCGGCGTTGACGGTCACGGGAGCATAGTAGTCAGCATTCTCCCCTGTCCTGCGGTCCACGGTATGCACGCCGACTATACGGTCGCCCTCACGGATGAATCCGGTCACTTCGGTACCGAGGCGCACCTGTCCGCCGTGCAGCTGGGCATCCAGCATATTGGCAGCACAGAGACGGAAGGGATCCACCGCACCGTCAGGCACCTTGACCGCGCCAATGAGAGCAGGGTTCACCGAAGGCTCCAGCCTGCGCGCAAGCTCCGGATCGATGATCTGTGCATCGATGCCGGCCTTTCGGCAAGCATCCACGAAGGTCTTCTGATAGCCCAGATCGTCATCGGGGAGGGTTATGAACAAGCCGTCGGTCTCCTCCACGCAGTGCGCGGCGATACGGCGGAGTATCATGTTCTCCCTGATACACTCTTCGGCCGATTCGGGGTCATTGACTGCATAGCGAGCGCCCGAATGCAGCAGGCCGTGATTGCGGCCTGTCGCCCCGGTGGCTATGTCTTTTTTCTCGATTAGAAGGCTCCTTAATCCACGCAGGCAGCAGTCCCTGTGGGTACCTGCGCCGGTGATTCCGCCTCCAAGGATGATTACATCGAATTCGTTTTGCTTCATTTCATACAAATTTAACAAATCTTCATTACATTTGTACAGCCAATAACCAATTTCTTATATGATGAATTTCAACAAACTGTTCACGGCCGCCGCCATCGCGCTCGCGGCAGTGGCGCTAAGCGGCTGTGCTGCCGGCAAATTCATGTCCAGCTTCGCACTGCAGCCCACGCCACACGGAATTGACGACATCGAGCGCACCCGCCACAAGGCTGATTCGCTCCTGCCCGGCAGTACCGCATGGTACGACAGCCTCAAGGCTCTGGATATCCTCAAGGACACCGTTATCACCGGTTACCGCGACTTCAAGGTGCACGCCTGCTATGTGCCCGCCGCCGATCCGGCCAACGCCCAGGGTACCGCCATCGTGGTACACGGCTACGGCGACAACCACTTCGTATTCCTCTATCTCGTAAGGATGTACAGGGATGACTTCAACTACAACGTACTCTTCCCCGACCTCCAGTACCACGGATACAGCGAAGGCGACCACATCCAGATGGGATGGTACGACCGCTTCGATATAGAGAAATGGATACCTGTGGCACACGACATATTTAAGGATGACTTCATGGTGCTCCACGGAGTATCGATGGGCGGCGCCACAGTCATGATGACCAGCGGCGATCCCCTGCCTGACTACGTGAAGTGCTTCGTCGAAGACTGCGGCTACTCATCCGTCATCATGCAGTTCAACAACAACCGACGCCAGAGCTTCTGGTTCATACCGCCGGATGTCCTGCAGAGCGCAAGCCTGGTTACCAAGAAGAGGCACGGATGGGGCTTCTGGGAGGCATCCTCTCTCAAACAGCTCGCCAAGTGCGACAAGCCTATGCTCTTCATCCACGGCGATGCCGACGACTTCGTACCCTTCTCACACCTGAAGCGCAACTACGACGCCAAGAAGAACGGCTACAAGGAAATGTGGGTCACCCCCGGTGCCCGCCACGCCGAATCCTTCGCCAAATACCCTGTCGAATACAAACAGCACGTCTCCGACTTCCTGGCAAAAGTAAAGGCTATGGAGTAGATTCCGGGTCGCGCTACGCTTGCCCGGAATGACTATGGGCGGCGGACAGCGGAGCGGAATGATTCAAGGGTTCATATAGTCATTCCGGCCGTAGAGCCGGAATCTCAAAAGTGCGAGGGCGTTGTGGAGCAGGAGTGTAAAAATATCCGCGAAGCATTTTTTCTGCTTCGCGGATGTTTTATACCGACTGCGCGATGGGTCGGGAAGTTATTCGACCATCGCGAAGTGGAGTCCGTCAACCTTG
>CAMZEI010000069.1 GCA_947305815.1 uncultured Bacteroidales bacterium
CATCTCGTCGTTGATGCGCGCGATGCGGGTAAGGTCGCGGAAAGAGTTACCGGTATAGGCAGCGAGCTCCTCGGTATCGTCCCGGCATGTCATCAGCGACACAGCGATGCAGTGCGCAAGCTGGCTGAGGAACCCTATCATCTCGTCGTGCCTGGCGGGGTCGAGGCGGGATATTCTCGAGAACCCAAGTATGCGACCCAGCTCCTCGCAGGCGCGGATGGCCTCCTCTGTATTGGCGGCCGTAGGGGTAACTATGTAGTTGGCACCCTGGAACACCGAGGCGTCGGCGTAGTCAAGGCCCGAAGCTTCGCGGCCGGCCATAGGATGCGCTCCTACGAACTCGAGTCCGGGACGCAGCATCTCCTGCACCTTGTACACCACTGCGCTCTTGACGCCGGTGACATCGGTGATCATAGCTCCGTCGCGGATGAAGTCCTGGTACTTTTCGAGCCACTCTATAAGTACATGCGGGTAGAGGGCGAATACTACCGTGTCAAACTGCGAGACGTATTCGCGCGTCACTTCCGTGGTGCCGTGGGCGATGAGGCCCATCCCGAGGGCCTTGTCAATCGTGGACTGCTTGCGGGTGACCGCGCCGACTTCGTAACCGGCTTTGGTGAGGGCCTCGGCGTAGCTTCCGCCCATGAGGCCAAGTCCTACTATAAGTATCTTGTTCATATCCCAAATGCGCCTCCAAGCGTGCGCACAATGTCTGTTTCACTGAAGTCTCCCTCGTAGTCGAGGGTCTCGTCTGCAGCTGCCTCGTACAGCGGCAGGCGCTCTGCCCAGAGCCTTTCGAGCGCAGCCCTGTCAGACGAGAGGGGTCTGTCGGCAGTGGCCTGAAGAGCATCAAGGCTGCGGCGGATGAAGTACACCCGTCCGCTGCGGCGTAGGGCCCTCACATTGGAGTCCCGCTTGACCGAGCCTCCTCCGGTAGCTATTACGACTCCCTGCCTGAGCGCGGCTTCTTCTATTACTGCGGCTTCCATGTCGCGGAATGCGACCTCGCCCTCGCTTGCGAAAATCTCCGTTATCGGCTTGCCGACCCTCTCTACTATGAGGGAGTCTGTGTCGATGAATTCGCGTCCGAGCCTTGCTGCGAGGATTCTGCCTATCGTGGTCTTGCCGCAGGAAGGCATACCGACGAGCACTATGTTCTGCTTGTCACGAAGGATCTCGTTATAGACTGCCTCGGTGGCCCCTTCGGGCAGCTGTCTGCCCTGGAACAGCTCCGAAGCCCTCACTGCCTGGGCCACGAGCATGTAAAGGCCTCCTTCGGCCTTGACTCCACGCTCCAGGGCATCCAGCACAAGATTGCTGCGCAGAGGATTGTAAATGCAGTCGAGCACCCCTTCGAGCTGGTTGAAAGCATCCAGCGGCAGGGGAGTGGCGTCCACCTCCGGGAACATCCCGACAGGGGTTGCATTGATTATTATCTGTGCATCTGCGAAGCTTCCCGGCTCGCTTAGCCTCAGCTGCCCCTGCTCACGGGGGTTGCGGACGGCGTGCTGCACCTGCGAGGCTCCCAGGCGGCGGGCCGCAGCTGCGACCACCATCCCGGCACCTCCGGCTCCGAGTACTACGACCCTGCGTCCCCGGAAATCTATACCGGAATGCCCGGCCATGTCGATGAATCCTCCGAAATCGGTGTTGTGGCCGGTGAGGACGCCGTCGTCCGAGCGCACTACGGTGTTGACTGCGCCCAGCTCCCTGGCCTCGTCGGAGAGGAAGTCAAGGTGGGGGATTACCGCCTTCTTGTATGGTATCGTAACATTTATGCCGTCGAAATCCCGGCTCCTCAGGAAACCGGCCAGCTCGTCCGGCTGCAGCTCGCGAAGCTCATAGGGGGCCGAACCCAGCTTCGGGTGCACGAGGGCCGAGAAGCTGTGTCCAAGATGTTCGCCTATGAGTCCGTAACGCATTATCCTGCAATCCAGTCTGTGCCGAAACGAAGTGCGAGCATGTCGCAGATTACTATAGCGCTGAGAGCCGTCATGACGGGGCAGATGCGCCTCACGATGGCGGGATCGTGCCTGCCGTGCAGCTCCAGAGTCGCCTCCTCACCGGTGAGGAAATTGACTGTCTGCTGGGGCTTGGCGATTGAGGGAGTCGGCTTAACGGCGCAGCTGAATACTATGGGCATGCCGTTGGAGAGGCCCCCGTTGATGCCGCCGCTGTGGTTGGTGCGGGTTTTGACCACGCCTTCATCCATGTAGAAACTGTCGTTGGCTTCCGAGCCCTTCATCCCGGCAAGTGCGAATCCGTCGCCGAATTCTACACCCTTGACTCCTCCGATGGAGAATGCGGCCGCGGCCAGCTCCCCTTCGAGCGAAGTGAACCATGGCTCTCCCACTCCTGCGGGTACTCCCGTGATAACTGTCTGTATCTTGCCTCCCACCGAGTCGCCCTCTGCTTTGGCTGCAAGTATTGCTGCCTCGACGGCCGCGGGGTCATCCCCGCTCGCTCCGCCGCAGCTTAGCACGCGGGTCTCGATGGATATGCCGCAGGAACGCAGGGCATCCAGGGCAATTGCTCCGGCTGCGACTATCCCGACGGTGATGCGGCCGCTGAAATGTCCGCCTCCGCGCCTGTCTTCGAAGCCTCCGTAGCGCACATGCGCCGCCAGGTCGGCATGCGAAGGGCGTGCAAGGCCGTCGAAGGACGCATAATCGGCGCTGCGTACATCGGTATTAGGTATCATGATGCAGATGGGTGCGCCGGTGGTGTGACCGTCGAGTACGCCGGAGACTATCTTGAACTCATCCGGCTCCCTGCGGGCAGTGTCTGCGGGGCCGGAGGGGCGCCTGTGGGATAGCTGCTCCGCGATGAAGGCTTCGTCCACCCTGAGTCCGGGAGCGAGCCCGTCGAGAATTGCGCAGACGGCCTGTCCGTGGGATTCTCCCGCGAGGGTGAGTATTACGCTGTGTCCTATGCTGTTTTTCATAATGCAAGTGTCTTGTAGGTCCCGACCAACTTGAGGCAATCGCAGACGGTGCTCATCTGCCGCAGCAGCTCCTGCCCGTCGGCGCTGTCCACGTCCCCTTCGAGCTCTGCGAAGAACCAGTGTTTCCATAGAGACCCCTTGGTGGGACGGCTGTGCAGGTTGCTCATGTTGAAACGGTGTACTCCTATGACATTGAGCACTTTGGCGAGGGCACCTGCTTCGTTCTTGACTGTGAATTCGAGTATGAAATGCTCTCCGCCGGCATCTGCAGGTGTGTTCTTTACACGGGAGAATACCGCGAAGCGAGTGGTGTTCCAGGCGGACGCGTTGATGGCGGGGCTGATTACTTCAAGTCCGTAGAGTTCGGCAGTGTCTGCCGATGCTATGGCGGCTATGCTCTTGTCTCCGGTCTCTGCAACATGCTTGGCTGCCAGAGCCGTGTTGCCGAATTCAACCGCCTCAATGCCGTGCTCGCTGATGAACGCGGCGCACTGTGAGAGGGCCTGGGGATGGCTCACAACCTTCTTGATATCGGAGATGGCGGTGCCCTTGAGCCCGACGAGGTTCTGCGTCACGGTCAGCTCGAACATCATGTTGACAAAGAGTCCTCCGCCAAAGGAGAGGTCCAGCACGCCTCCAACTATGCCCGAATAGCTGTTCTCTACAGGCATCACGGCGACGTCCGCCGTCCCGTCCTCGCAGGCCTTGTAGGCACTCTCGAAGTCGGGGAAGGGGATGTATTCCGCGCCCGGGAACATCTTGCGGCAGGCAATGTGCGCAAACGCTCCGGGCGCTCCGCAATAGGCGACCTTCATCATGCCGGCAAGTCTGCGCTGGTAGTCCTTGGAGAGGTCCATGAGGCTTTGAAGGAAGCGTACATAATACTCCCTTATGACGGGGTCGGAGATGTTGTCGGAGTTGCGCAGTATGACCTTTGCCTCCTGAGCGGGGTCGTAAATGGGGAGTCCCGCCTTTGCTTTGTTGGCGAGTACGTCCTCAGCGAGCCTCATGCGCTTCTCGAAAGCCTGCGCCAGCTCCCTGTCCACCGCGGCAATCTCCGCGCGAGTTGATTCCAAATCTTTCATTATCTTTGTCTGACTTATGAATCTTTGACATCCTGTCCCGACCCAATCCTGTCCAGCAGGTCCTGGTAATAGCTTTTCGACACGGGTATCTCCGTGCCTGCCTTGTCCGACAGGATAAGGGTAGCCTTGCCGGTGCCATGCTTGAGAACTTTGACGTGGCTGAGGTTGACAAGGTACGAACGGTGGCAGCGGACTATCGAAGTGTGCCTCAGGGCCGCTTCGACCTCGCCGGTGCTGCTTCGCAGAAGGTAACTTGTCATATGGTCGTCAAGCTCATAGTGTATGTTGACGTAATTGTCTTCGGATTCTATGTAGTAGATGTCCCGCTGGGAAGCGGAAATCTTGAGGGCTCCCGAATGGTCGTATAGGTTGACCAGCACATCGTCCAGATAACCGGCTCCGAGAGGCTTGTTGAGCGTTAGCAGGCGTATCTCTTCGCGGTCGTCGAGAATCTCGGCGTAAAGCAGGGCTATTACGAAGGGAATCAGCATTATAAGCGCCACGCAGATAATCGACCTCGCGATGAGTATATGCAGCAGAGTGTCGCCTGCGTGTCCGAGGGAGACGGTGAAAGCGAGGTAGATGCTAGCTATCAGCAGCACTTCGGCCCCTTGCCATGCCATCAGAAGGCGGTAGCTCACCGGATGCTTTTCGTCCCTGCGGTATAGAGCTTCTGCGCTCATAATCAGTACGAGGATACAAACCCCGTAGAACTTGACCGTCGAAGCGAGCACATCGTCGGGCTGAATGCCCAGCCACAGTGTGGTAGAGAAACCGAAGGGCTGGTACAGGGCCAGGAACAGCGCCGAGAAGAGGGTCTCGAAGAGGACCTTCATGAGCAGGAACTCCCTTGTAAGGAAATGTTTGGGCGGCGCCGGATTCATAAGAAAACAAAGATATGGAAAATTTTGACAAATACAGGGAGGAATTCATTATCCCGAGCTATCTGACAGACCGTGACCGTGAGCTGTCGCGGCAGTCGGTGCTCTCAATCTTCCAGGAGCTGGCGTACCGCGGGGCCGAATACATTGGCCTGGGTGACAGTGTCCTGAAGCCCTTGGACCTCGCCTGGGTGCTGTCGAGGGTGCGCCTTGTAGTGCACAGGGCGCCGTACCTTGAGGAGAAGGTCCGGCTTGAGACCTGGAGCAGGGGACTGGACGGACCTTTCTTTATACGTGACTGGCGAATACTGTCCGCAGACGGCGATGAGCTGGTATGCGGTACCGGATCTTTTGTGATCCTGGATGTCCGCAGCCGTGCCATGAAGCGTTTCGAGCAGCTTGCGGATCTCTTCAGCCCTGAGCCTCAGTGCACGGATACTGCCCTCGGCGGGAATGCCGAGCGCATAATTGTCCGCGGTGACGACGGAGTGACTGCCCCAGAGGAGCGTACGGTGCGCTATACCGATACCGATTTCGTCGGTCATCTCAACAATGTCAATTACCTCAAGTGGCTGTTGGACTGTGAGTTCGCCGTGGCTCCGGAGCGCAAACCATCGGATATAACGATCAATTTCATGAAAGAAACCCGTCTTGACGGGATGCTGCGTTTCACACGCTTCGAGCGTCCGGACGGGATATACTACATGGCCGCCACCCCTGACGGCCCGGTAATGAGTGCAAAAATCAATTAAGAAATATGAACAGGTTTTCTCTTTATCTCAAGGCCCTCGTCAATATCGGCGACTATATAGACCGTGATGCCGCTGCGGTAGCAATCCGCAAGAACGTGGCATTCCGCGGTCCCAATGTGCTGATTCTTGCCTGTGCGATAATTATCGCTTCGGTGGGACTCAATGTCAACTCCATCCCGGTGATTATCGGCGCTATGCTGATTTCGCCCCTTATGGGCCCGATAATCGGCTTCGGCCTCGGTCTGGGCACGAGGGACAACGGTCTCGTGAAGGCAGCCCTTACGAATTTCGTCGTAATGGTGGTGATAAGCCTTCTGGCTTCGACCCTGTATTTTATCCTGAGCCCGCTCAGCCTCGATAATCCGTCGGAACTGCTGGCGCGTACGAACCCCTCGTTCTACGATGTGCTTATCGCCCTGTTCGGCGGCTTCGCGGGCATAGTCGAGACTTCCCGCAAGGAGAAGGGGACGGTGCTGTCCGGCGTCGCCATAGCTACCGCCCTCATGCCGCCTCTCTGCACGGTTGGTTACGGTTTCTCGCGCTTTGACTTCCACATTATCGGCGGCGCGCTCTACCTGTTCATCATCAATTGTATCTTCATTGCCCTTGCCACGTATCTTGGCGCGAAATACCTTGGCTACAAGACAGTTGAGGAGGGAGAAGAGCTCACCATAGGAGGTCATGTCGTAGGTGGCCGCAGGCGCGTCTCCACCAGGGCGCTCGTGATAGCTCTCGTTGTGATTATCACGCCCAGCATCATCTCTGCCGTCAATACCATCAGGGAGAACAACTTCAAGATACACGCGGAGAAGATAGCCGCTGACCACAAGACTATGGGCAAGAGCTTCATTTACAATTACAGCTCCAACTATTCCCGCAAGGGCTCCACGCTCGAGCTCTTCGTGGCCGGCGAGCCCCTGTCCGAGGAGAAAAGGGAGCTCATCTATGCCGATGCCGAGAAATATGGCCTTACCCGTTCTCAGATTATTATCCATGACGATGCAACCAGCCTTCGTGAGGATCTCTCCGAATCCGAAATCGTCAAGGGAATCTACGAGCGCAATGACGAGCAGATACGCTCCCTGAACGAGAAGATTGTGCAGCTGGAGGCGGAGCTGGACGGCTACAGGATGAAGGAGATTCCCGTGGATGCAGTATCCGCCGAGCTCTTCGCACAGTATCCCTCGGTGAAGTCAGTGATGCTCTCAGAGGGCTCTAAAGTCGATGCCGGTACGGGGGAAGCTATCGGAGAAGTCATAGCTGTCGTCACCAGTGCCTCGCCGCTTGATGACGATGCCCTTGCCCGTATGAAGCGCTGGCTTTCCATCCGCCTCAGCAAGGACAACATCATCCTGATCAACGAGCTGGCAAACTAATGACAAAGGACGAGAAATACTCAGCCTTGATGCCGAGAATCCAGGGCCTTATTGGCTCCGGCGATACCATCGCTGATATGGCAAATGTCGCCGCGGCGCTCCACGGTGAGTTCGGGTTCTGGTGGACGGGGTTCTACCGGGTGATGGACGGCGAGCTGGTGCTGGGACCATTCCAGGGGCCTGTAGCGTGCACGAGGATTGCCTACGGCAGGGGAGTCTGCGGTACCGCATGGCAGCGTGGCGAGACCGTGGTGGTGCCCGACGTGGAGCAATTCCCCGGACACATAGCCTGCTCGTCAGAGTCGCGCAGCGAGATAGTCGTACCAGTGTGGAGCCGCGGCTCAGTAGTCGCGGTGCTTGATATAGACAGCCGCGAGCCCGCCACCTTCGACGACACCGACCGTCACTGGCTGGAACTCTTGTGCGCTAATCTCGCCGAAAATACCTTCTGACGCGCGGTCCCGTGAGCAAAACACCCCCAATTTGCTCACCGGAGCGACATTTTGCCAGTCTGGTGAGCACCAGACCCCCATTTTGCTCACCGCACCGAGAGACAGGTTGGGAGAGCCGACGGACAGCGGAGCGGAATTTGGTTTTCCGGCAAACTTGTCCGGAAAATAAATTCC
>CAMZEI010000070.1 GCA_947305815.1 uncultured Bacteroidales bacterium
CCCTTGGGCCTTCGGGCCGCGAACTTGTCGTCAAGCCCCTTGGTGACGGCCAAGGCGAGCTCTTCGAGCAGGGAGTCCGAGAGCATCTCCGCTCCGCAGCGGTAGCTTCGCGAGGTGACGCAGCTTTCCGTCCTGTCTCCCTGCTTGAACACCACGGACACCGATAATGCACCCAGCGGGCGGGTGTCGCAGCTGAGTTCGCCCAGCGAATTGTACATCATTATCTCGCTGACCTGACTGGAGAGCTGTGCAGTGACCTTAAAAGTCCTTGGCTCCAGCTGCCTTATCCTCGCTTCCAGCTTCTCGAGGAAGGGGAGTGCTGCATCGGCCTGCGTGCTCCTCCAGTCCTGCTTCTGGCCGTAGCAGTCCAGGGTGCTGCCTTTGCTGACGGCTCCGGTGCGCGGCTTCACGACTCCGGAGGCGATTGCCCCTGCGGCCTCGGCGGCGCTGCAAAGCGATGCCCAGTCTGTGGATTCGGAGTAGGCATAGCCTGTCTTCTCGCCTTCCAGCACCCGGATTCCGCAGCCGTAGTCAATCTGGCTGCCTCCGGCGCATACGGCCCCGTCCCTCAGGGTGAGGGTGTCTCCGGCGGTGTATTCGAAGTACAGGTCGCACCACTGCCCGCCGCTGCGAAGTGCCCTGGCTACAAGGCTGCCCAGTTGCGCTTCACTTACCTTGAAAGTATTGAGAAAATAATTCTTGTCCGCCATCTGAGCTACTGAGTCTGTTCGGGATATATGAGACTGCGTATCTTGCGGTATTTCTCATCGTCCTTGATGTAGATGAGCTTGCTGTTGCCTTCGGCGATTACCGTAAACGGCGGCTTGGAGTTGTCGGCCAGCACCCAGCGGTCGCAGATTGGCGAATATGTCTCGAAGAAATACTTTATCCCCATGTAATAACGCCTGCGCACCACATCGTCGGGGATATTGTGCCCGCCTGTCTTGACGCGGTCACGGACCCTCTCAAGAGCCATCTCGGGTGATGACAGCCAGAAATACAGCAGGGTCACATGGTAACCCTTGGCCTTGGCTTCCTTGATGATGCCCAGCAGCGACCTGGTAGCGAGGGTGGTCTCGATAGCAAAGTCCGAGTTGCGCTCCAGCAGATACTTTATCTTGAGAGCCATGTAGCGGCTCGCGGAGACGGATGCGACCGAGGGGTCGAATGGCGACAGGCTCTTGGCGAACTCGTCGGAGTTCACGAACTCGCGGCAGTCCAGGAGCTCGGGCAGCAGGGTGTACGAAGCCGTGGTCTTGCCGGCTCCGTTGCAGCCCGATATTATGAACAGTTTAGGCATTGTCTACCCCGTACCCGAACAGGGCGAAGTCGCCCATCAGCGGGTCCTCAGGCCATATTTCCCGGAATGCGTCCGTGATTTCGAGCGCGGTGCGCAGATCCTTGGGATTGCGCCTGGTGAGCCCCAGCTCGCGGGCCTGCGCGTGCACATGCACGTCCAGCGGCACGATGAGGTCAGCAGGGTCGGTATTCTGCCAAAGCCCAAGGTCCACGATGCCGTCGCGCCGGACCATCCAGCGGCGGAGCATGTTGATCTTCTTGTTGGCTGCCTTGGGGTCCGACTTCTGTCCATAGACGGTGACTCTCATCTCGTCGGGGGAGAGGCTCTCGAGGCTGTCGTGCCAGCGGTACCATTCCCGCAGGGACCTGCAGATGCGCGCCACGTCCGACCATTTGACGGTACGGTGTACGCTCGCGTCCTCGTCCCTCCAGTCGCCGGTCATGACATAGTCGTAGGGCTTCCAGCACATCTCTTCCATCAATGTGTTACAGTCCCTTACTATCATGGCCCTGCGTCCCCAGGCGAATAGCGCGGCGAACACAGCCGCGACCTCCACGTCCTGCAGAGGAGCGCCTTCGAGGGCGAGTTTGCGCGGGAAGGCTATGGGATCCTCCTCGAACCAGACCGGGTCGTTGTATTTGGCGGCCCGGTCTATGAGGAGTTCTTTGACTTTTGCTTTCATTACTCTGCGGTTGCAGCTTCAATCTTGCGAAGCATGCCGAACATGATGGCGCCGGAGATTATGCAGAGGGCCATCAGTACGCACCAGTTGACCCACAGGGGGACGTGCTCCCACATCATCGAAGGGATGGAGCTGAGGTAGTTGCCTATTGCGGTGGCAGCGAACCACAGACCCATCATGAGACCCTTGTACTTGGGAGGTGCCACCTTGGACACGAAGCTGATGCCCATAGGGCTGAGGAGCAGCTCGGCGAAGGTCAGCACGAGGTAGGTGGAAATCAGATAGGTAGGCACCACGGGATCAGGGGATACGCCGCCCACTGCCAGGAGCTCGGACGGTGCGGGCTGTCCCTTGGATGCAGCCAGCATGATTAGGTAGCCGATGGCCGCGACGAACATTCCGAGGCCTATCTTGCGGGGAGCTGAAGGCTCCTTGCCCTTCTTGCCGAGGGCGCCGAAGATTGCCATAGAGATAGGGGTCAGGGCCACTACGAAGAAGGGGTTGAACTGCTGGAACTGCTGAGGCAGGATGCTGATGCTCTCAGGCATGCCCTTGTAGAGCATGTACGCTCCGCACCAGAGGGCGACGGTGACGACCGCGCTGATGGTCTTACCCTTGCGGGTCTCGGACTGGAAGGTGGAGAAGAGCGTGTATATCGACACTGCGATGAGGGCCAGTGCCCAGATGTTGAATCCTATCTTGAGAGGGCCATCAACCGAGGCCTGCGTGTAGTCGCGTGCGAAGTAAGTGAGCGAGCTGCCGTTCTGATGGAAGGCCATCCAGAAGAAGATAACCACGGCGAATACGAAGATAAGGGCGACAATGCGGTCCCTGGTCTGCTTGGGAGTGAGCTCCTGGACGGGAGCGGCACCTGCCTGAGCCTGCTTGGCGTTGACATCGGCGTGCTTGAACCAGCTGCGGCAGCTGAAATAGATTGCAATGGAGATTATGAGCGATACGCATGCGACCGCAAATCCCATGTTGTAGGCGGTGGACAGGTGGTTGATGTAGTATTGGCAGAAATCACCCAGCGGCATGCCGGCTACGGCAGCATCGGGCATCATGGCCTGGAGGTTCACAAGCGGAGTAGGATCCTCCAGCGTGCCTCCCAGAAGCTGGTGCGCGAGTGCGGGGATGTCAGCCTTGTAGATGAGGCCTGCACTCTTAAGATGTGCGTTGGTAAGTGCGGTTGCAGCCGTGGGGGCGAACATGGCGCCGATGTTGATTGCCATGTAGAAGAGACTGAACGCCGAGTCGCGCTTGTGGGCATACTGGGGATCGTCATAGAGGTTGCCCACGAGGACCTGGAGATTACCCTTGAACAGACCCGTACCGACCGCAATCAGCAGCAGGGCTCCTATCATGAGCGCAAGGGCGAAGCCTCTCGCTCCGAATGCGTCCGTCGGTATCGCCAGCAGCACATATCCGAGGAACATCACGCTGATACCGGTGACGACGCACTTGCCGAAACCTATCTTGTCAGCGAGCCAGCCGCCCACGACGGGCATGAAATACACTGCCGCAAGGAAGATTGCGTAGAACTGGCCGGCCGCGGCTGCGGAGAAGCCGAACTTGGCCTGCAGGAAGAGCAGGAAGATGGCCAGCATGGTGTAGTAGCCGAAGCGTTCGCCGGTATTGGCGAGTGCGAGGGCGAAGAGTCCTTTAGGTTGACCTTTAAACATATCTAGACTGTTATTTGGATTAGCGCATTTGCACAAAGATAGGAAAAAATGCTATATTTGTGAAGATATGAAGTGCCGTTATATATTCGCCGGATTCATCACCTGGGTGCTCAGGGACCTGCTTCATTACCGCAGGGATGTGGTCATGACCAACCTGGCGCGTTCGTTCCCGGAGCGCAGGTACGGCGAGCTCAGGCAGATTTGCGACGACTTCTACCGCAACATGGGCGACACCGTAGCCGAGGCTCTGTGGTTCGGCAGGGTCTCCTCGAAGCGCCTGCACCGCGAGAGGCTCGTGGAGATAGAGGACATAAGCCCCCTGCAGGAGATCAGGGCGAAGAATCCCAACGGCTGCATCATGCTTGACTCCCACTGCTTCAACTGGGAGCTCATGGGCGGATTCAAATACTATTATTACCGCGACGATATCCCCTTCACCCTCACGGAGCACGATGTGCTCAATGTCTATAAGCGCCTGCGCAGCAAGTTCTTCGACCGCGTGTTCCGCCGCAACAGGCTTCACCACATCGATGACCTGGCCGCCTATGACGGCTACCTGGAGGAGAGCGAGGTGGTGCGGCACATAATCACCCATCGCGGCGAGGGCCGCATCTACGATTTCAAGTCGGATCAGGCTCCCGGCAAGGCTGCGTCCATCGACATAGGGGAGTTTATGCATCAGCCGACCAGGACCCTCTACGGAGGCGTGTACCTTGCCCGCAAGTATCATATGTCGGTGGTTTACTACCATGTGGACCACGACAGGCGCGGCCATTATACCTGGCGCTTCTCCGTGATGTGCGAGGATGCCGCCACCAGGACTCCCGAAGACCTCATGCGCGAGTATTACGACCGTCTCCAGGCCGATATCGAGCGCAATCCATCCAACTATCTCTGGACTCACAAACGCTGGAAATAACCAACAATCAATACTATGACTATCAAAGACCTCCAGCCATCAATGGTATGGCACAATTTCTACCTCCTGACCCGCCAGCCCCGTCCCTCCAAGCATGAGGAGAAGGTGAGGGCATTCCTGCTCGAATGGGCGAAGGAGAAGGGCGTCGATGCCTTCGCCGACGAGACCGGCAACGTGATTATGCGCGCCCCCGCGACCCCCGGCTTCGAGAACCGCCGTGGCGTTATCCTCCAGGCTCACATGGACATGGTCCCTCAGAAGACCGCCGATACCAGGCACGACTTCCTCACCGACCCCATCGAGACCGAGATTTACGGAGAGTGGCTGGGAGCAAAGGGCACTACCCTGGGTGCTGATGACGGCATCGGAGTTGCCCTTGCAATGTCCGTGATGGAGGACAAGACTCTCCAGCACGGCCCCGTGGAAGTGCTCATCACCTACGATGAGGAGACCGGTATGACCGGCGCTGAGAAGCTCCGTCCGGGCCTCTTCAAGGGCGACATCCTCCTTAACCTCGACTCCGAGGACGAGGGTGAGCTCTGCATCGGCTGCGCCGGCGGACTCGACGGCATCGGCGATTTCGCTTACAAGAGCATGCCCGCTCCCGCAGGATATGTGGGTTACAGCATCAGCGTTGCCGGACTCCAGGGCGGACATTCCGGTATGGACATCTCCCTCTACCGCGCCAACGCCTGTAAGATAATTGCCCGCGCGCTCCTGCCTCTGCTGCAGAAGTACGGCGCCAAGGTCACCGGCATCACTGCAGGCTCCCTGCGCAACGCCATCCCGTTTGAGGGCAGCGCCGAGGTGCTCCTGCCTGCAGACCGCGCCGCAGCTGCCGTCGCCAAGGTACACGCCATCTTCCATGATGTGTATGAGGAGTTCAAGGATACCGATCCGGGTGCCAAGTTCGCAGTCGCCAAGGTAGCAAAGCCCGCCAGGAAGTATATAGAGGACGACGTGATGCTCCGTGCAGTCAAGGCCATCCTCGCTTGCCCCGCCGGTGTCGTGCGTATGAGCAGCGCCTTCAAGGGACTTACAGAGACCTCGACCAACCTTGCAATGATACGCTGTGGTGCCGGTCATCTGAAGGTATATTCGCTGATGCGCTCTGCGGTCAACAGCGCCAAGGCCCAGCTCGCCTCCGAGATGAGGTGCGTCTTCGAGCTCGCAGGTGCCAAGTTCACCACCACAGGCGGCTACAGCGGCTGGACTCCCAAGCCCGACACCCCTGTATATAAGCTCATCTGCGACGTGTGGAAGCAGGTCTCCGGCCAGGAGATGGAGGTCAACGCCACTCACGGCGGCCTCGAGTGTGCTCTGCTCGGCGCCAAGTACCCGAATTGGGAGATGGCTTCTATCGGCCCCACCATCGTCCATCCTCACTCACCCGACGAGCGCGTCAAGATCGACACCGTCGGCAACGGCTGGGAGTTCCTCAAGGCCCTCCTCAAAGCCATCCCCGAGAAATAGTCAAAAAGAGAGGTGCTCGCCAGAGCACCTCTCTTTTTATTAGTAGCGGTCGGACGCTTATTCGGCGGCGACGACGGCGACTTTGATGGGGGCGAAGACGCCCTTGTAGCACTTGACGGTGCCTTCGAACTCGCCGAGCTCCTTGATTTCGGGGAGGTTGATGTGCCTCTTCTCGACTTCGATGCCGGCCTCTGCGAGGACTGCTGCGACCTGTGCTGCACCGACTGAGCCGTAGAGCTTACCCTCTTCGCTGACCTTGGCGGCCACCTTGACGGGGACTGCGCTGATCTTGGCTGCGAGAGCTTCTGCGTCGGCAACTATCTTGGCTTCCTTGTGAGCCCTCTGGCGGAGGGTCTCCTCATGCTGCTTGATGGCGGAGGGGGTAGCCACGGTGGCGAATCCCTGAGGCACGAGGTAGTTGAGGCCGTAACCGGTCTTTACTTCTACGATCTCGCCTGCATCGCCGAGACCCTGGACTTCTTTCTTAAGTATGATCTTCATGGCTACAGATTATTTAAGGAGGTCAGTAACATAGGGGAGAAGAGCGAGTGAGCGTGCGCGCTTCACTGCCTGGGCGACCTTGCGCTGGAACTTGAGGGAAGTACCGGTGATGCGGCGAGGGAGAATCTTACCCTGCTCGTTGAGGAACTTCTTGAGGAACTCAGGATCCTTGTAGTCGACATATTTGATACCTGCCTTCTTGAAGCGGCAGTATTTCTTCTTGCGAACCTCTACGGTAGGAGGGTTCAGATAACGGATCTGGTTGTTTTCTACGTTTGCCATGATTATGCCTCCTCTGTGGTTTCGGGTTCATTGTCTTCGACCTCCTGTGCGGGCTCGGCGGGCTCTGCTGCTGCAGCGGCCTTCTTGCCGGCCTTCACCTGGCGGCGGTGCTCTGCGTATGCGACTGCATCCTTGTCGAGAGCGACGGTGAGGAAGCGGATGATACGCTCGTCACGGTGATACTGGGTCTCCAGAGCTGCGACAAATTCGGGCTCAGCCTGGAATTCGATCAGGTAATAGAAACCTGAGGTCTTGTGGTCGATTGGGTACGCGAGCTGCTTAAGCCCCCAATCCTCTTCAGACACAATCTTGCCACCGTTCTCGGTGATGAAGCTTGTGTACTTGGCAACCGCTTCCTTCATCTGAGCTTCAGACAAAACGGGAGTTGCAATGAAAACGGTTTCGTACTGTTTTAACATTTTGA
>CAMZEI010000071.1 GCA_947305815.1 uncultured Bacteroidales bacterium
CTACGAGGTAACCCAGCGTAGAAGACTCGGGGTTGCCGGAACTCACGCCGCCGTTGCCCATCTCACCGAGGGTAAGGTTGTAGGGTGCAGTGACAGTCTTGTCGGGGCCGCTGACCACGATGGTGAGCATGTCGTCCTTCTTGATCTTGGCCTGGTATTCACCGGAAAGCTTGTGCAGACGCACCTCGTCGATGTTCTGGAAATAACGCACCTGCTTGGAAGTGGCACAGCTTGAAAGGAGAAGCGCTGCCGCGATTGCGATTGCAGCGACGGGGACCCTCCTGAAGTACATTGAAAGTGTCATGTTATTTGTTCTTTATTTTTGTCGGTATAATAGCCCACAAAAATACGAATAATTTATTAATTTTGCGACTCGCGAAACTTTGTTTTTACACATATGGATTCTATCATCATTCTTTGCGGCGGCGGCCCTGCACCGGGCATGAATACCGTCGTTTGCTCTATCGCCAAGACTTTCCTGGCAAAAGGTTATCGTGTTATAGGTCTCCACGGAGGTTACAGCGGCCTTTTCAACAAGTCTCCCCGTACCGAGGACCTCGATTTCTTCAAGGCTGACGCATATTTCAACAGGGGCGGAAGCTACCTTCAGATGAGCCGTTTCAAGCCCACCCAGGAGGATTTCGAGAAGAATTTCAACCTCGCCCTGTTCCAGGACAACAACGTCAAGCTCCTTGTGACCGTCGGTGGAGATGACACCGCTTCCACGGCCAACCGCATAGCCAAGTTCCTCGAGGAGAAGAAATACCCCATACACAACACCCACGTCCCCAAGACCATCGACAACGATCTGCCTCTGCCCGGCGGAGCCCCTACCTTCGGATTCAATTCCGCAAAGGACGAGGGAGCGCACATCGCCCGTACCGCATACGAAGATGCCCGTACTTCCGGCAACTGGCTGCTGATTTCGGCCATGGGCCGCAGCGCAGGCCACCTTGCTCTCGGCATCGGTGAGGCTACTCACTGCCCCATGACGATAATCCCGGAGATGTTTAATAAGACCACCATCAATCTCGACAAGATTATCAAGCTCACCGTATCCGCCATCATCAAGCGCAAGCTCCTGGGCATCGATTACGGCACCGTGGTGGTCGCAGAGGGCGTATTCCACGACCTGGATCCCGAGGAGATCAAGGCAACCGGAGTCAACATGTCCTACGACGAGCACGGACACCCCGAGCTGGGTAAGATTTCCAAGGCCGTCCTGTTCAACGACATGCTTGAGCTTGAGCAGAAGAAGCTCGGGCTCAAGATCAAGACCCGTCCCATCGAGATAGGTTACGATGTCCGCTGCCAGGATCCCATCGCTTATGACCTCACCTACTGCAGTGAACTCGCAATGGGCGTATATGAGCTCTTCGAGAAGGGCGAGACCGGATGCATGGTCTTCGTCGGCCCCGACGGCAACGCAAAGCCCCTCTACCTGCATGATCTGCAGAACTCCGAGGGTAAGATTCCGCCGCGCCGCGTGGACATAGAGAGCGGAGTCGCACAGAACTACTACTCACACATCTGCCACTATATCACCCCCGCCGACTACGATGCAGCGAAGAAGTATCTCCCAATCCTGAGGAATACGACTTCCGCCGTATACTCGGCTGGTAATCAATACTATGGACAGGGAATCTGCAAGGATAAGGATAGACGAGCTGCGCGCCCTGCTGCTGGAGAACAGCAGGCGCTACTACGTGCAGGACGCGCCGACGATGTCCGACTACGACTATGACCAGTACATGCATGAACTGGAGTCGCTGGAGGCAGATTTCCCTGAATTCCTGACACCAGACTCCCCTACCCAGAAAGTCGGCTCGGACCTGAAGTCCGGCTTTGTACAGAGGGCGCACAAATACCCGATGCTGAGCCTCGGCAACACCTACTCGATAGCTGAGGTGGAAGAATTCGCTGCCCGGGCGGACAAGATACTCGAATCCGGCTTCAGCTATTGCTGCGAGCTAAAGTTCGACGGCACCGCCATCTGTCTCACCTACGAGCACGGGGTCCTCAAGACGGCCCTTACGCGAGGGGACGGGCAGAAGGGGGACGATGTCACGGCAAACGCCCTGCGGATAGCAAATATACCATCACGGCTTCACGGGGACTTCCCCGAAGAGTTCGAAATACGCGGCGAGGTGCTCATGCCCTTCGCCGCGTTTGATGCCCTTAATGAGGAGCGTTCGGCCCAGGAGGAGCAGCCTTTCGCCAATCCTCGCAATGCGGCTTCCGGCTCGCTCAAACTCCTCAATCCCGAAGAGGTGGCCCATCGTGGCCTATGGTGCACCCTGTACCACATCCCTTCGGAGAGCCTGCAGTTCGCCACCCATGACGACTCTTTAAAAGCCGCAGCAAGCTGGGGCTTGCCGATCTCTGAGCACAGGCGTATCTGCCACAGCATCACCGAGATAGAGGACTTCATCAACTACTGGGACACTGCCCGTAAGAGCCTCCCCTATCCTACTGACGGCATCGTAATCAAGATCAATGAGATGGCGGCCCAGCGCACACTTGGATACACATCCAAGTCCCCGCGCTGGGCTGTCGCCTACAAATTCAAGGCGGAGCAGGCCCTTACACCGCTTCTCAGCATAGATTACCAGGTAGGCAGGACCGGGGCAGTGACTCCGGTGGCCAACCTGGATCCCGTCTTCATCTCCGGCACCATGGTCCGCCGCGCTACGCTCAACAACGAGGCTCAGATGCGCATCCTGGACCTGCATGAAGGTGACTGGGTGTATGTGGAGAAAGGCGGCGAGATCATCCCCAAGATTACCGGTATAGAGCTTTCCAAGCGTACTCCAGGCGCACCCGAGCCCCGCTTCCCGTCCGTTTGTCCCGATTGCGGTACTCCCCTCGTTAAAGACGACGACGGGGCCAGATGGCTCTGTCCCAATTCGGCGGGCTGCCCCATGCAGATCAAGGGCCGCATCCTGCACTTCGTGAGCCGCAAGGCCATGGATATACTTGCAGGCGAGATGGCCGTGGAGCAGTTCTACTCGGCTGGTCTTGTACGCAGACCCTCAGACCTGTACCGCCTGAGCCGCTACCAGCTGCTCGCACTTGAGGGCTGGCAGGAAAAGTCCGTGCAGAATCTCCTGGATTCGCTGGAAGAGAGCCGCAAAGTGCCTTTCAGCAGGGTTCTGTACGCCATCGGCATCAAGCTGGTCGGCGAGACTACCGCACGCACCCTCGCGGAGCACTTCGGCAGCATGGACGCCCTCATTGCGGCCGGCAAGGATGAGCTCTGCGCCGTGCCCGACATAGGCGCCACGGTGGCCGAATCCATACTCGCCTTCTTTGCCTCCGAATCCGGCAGGCAGGAGGTCGAAGACCTGCGCTCTTTCGGGCTGCAGATGTCCGCTGAAGCCGTATCGGGGCCTCACTCCAACGTCCTCGAAGGCAAGACCATAGTGGTCTCCGGCAATTTCGCAATTTCCCGCGACGACATGAAGGAGCTCATCACCCGCCACGGAGGGCGCAACAGCTCTTCGGTGAGCGCGAAGACATCCTTCCTGCTGGCAGGCTCCAAGCCCGGCCCCGAGAAACTGCGCAAATGCTCCGAGCTAGGCGTCCCCGTCGTATCGGAGGACGAATTTTACGAAATGATACATCAGGGCAGGCCCGCGCCCGCCGCTGACACCGAAATGCCCAGCCTTTTTTAAGCCATGAGTTTTTCCGAGTTTACAGAAGCTGACCGCAGACTGATTCAGAGCGAATGGGAAACCCTCTCGGCGCTTGCCCGCAAGAGGTGCAAGACCGATGAGGAATTCGCCGTAGTCCAGAAGGCTTTCGAGTTCGCCAACCAGGCGCACCGCAACGTGCGCAGGCGCTCCGGAGATCCCTACATGCTCCATCCCCTCCAGGTCGCCGAGATTGTAGTATCCGACATAGGTCTGGGATACAAATCGATATCCGCCGCCCTGCTGCACGATGTAGCCGAGGACACCAGCTATACCATCGAGGATATACGCAACCTCTTCGGGGACAAGATAGCTCAGCTCGTGGACGGACTGACCAAGATGAAGACGGTCCTGGACAACGAGGACCGCAAGAATGCCGGGCATGTCTATACCGAGAGCCTCCAGGCTGAGAATTTCAAGCGCATCCTGCTCACCCTCGGAGACGACCTCCGCGTGATACTCATCAAGCTTGCGGACCGTCTGCACAACTGCCGCACCATCGAGTTCATGCCCGAGCACAAGAGGGACAAGATACTCTCCGAGACCATGTTCATCTTCATCCCGCTGGCTCACAGGCTCGGTCTGTACAGCATCAAGACGGAGATGGAGAACATCTGGCTCAAATACAAGGAGCCGGAGGAATACGAAGAGATCTCCAGGCGCATCAACCGCAATGTAGAGCTGCGTGACCGCGAAATTGACGAGTTCATAGCACCCATACGGACTTCGCTGGAGAACGCCGGTTACCGTTTCGAGATTAAGAAACGTATCAAGACCCCGTACTCGATATACTACAAGATGCGGACAAAGAAGGTCCCCTTCGAAGAGATTTTCGACCTCTATGCAGTCCGCATAATATATGAGCCCGGCAAGGACGGTCCGGATGCCGAGCGCAACGAGGCGTACCTCATCTACGCCAACCTGCTCAAGCTCTACCGCGACCATCAGGGACGCCTGCGCGACTGGATCAAGCAGCCCAAGAACAACGGCTACGAGGCCCTGCACTGCACACTCATGAGCCATTCCGGCGTCTGGGTGGAGGTGCAGATACGCTCCCGCCGCATGGATGACATAGCCGAGAAGGGCATCGCTGCCCACTGGGCATACAAGAACGACGGATACATCTCCGAGAACGACTCCGAGATGGACCGCTGGCTCGCAAGGGTGCAGGAAGTCCTGCAGAGCGACGATCTCAATGCCCTGGAACTTCTGGACATAATCCACAGCGACCTGGTCAGCACCGACATAGTCGTGTTTACTCCAAAGGGCGACCAGATATCGGTGCCCAACGGCTCCACTGTCCTGGATTTCGCCTACCAGATCCATACTCACATAGGTGACTCCGCAATCGCCGCCAAGATCAACATGAAGCTTGTCCCCCTGTCCCAGACCCTCAGGGCCGGAGACCAGGTGGAGATAATTTCAGCACGCAACGCCACTCCCAAGAAGGAATGGCTCTCATTCCTCAAGACCCGCCGTGCCAAGAACGCGGTTATCGAATACTTCAAGCAGGACCGCGAAGCCCTCGAGGAAGAGGGTCAGCACATACTCGAGTCATGGCTGGCTCAGAGGCACATTGCAGTAGATCCCGCAGTGATGGCAGACCTTGCCGCAGCCGCAGGACTGCAGGACGCCAGGGACCTCTACTTCCGCACCGGCCTCGGCATCTACGGCCCCGATGATTTCCGCACCATGCTCATCGGCTCGAAGGCCCCCTTCGACCCGGGTGAGAATTTCATAACGAACTCTTCAGACCCCCACGGGTACAGATATGTCCTCGCAGACTGCTGCAATCCCATTCCCGGAGACGCCGTCATAGGCTTCAAGGCTGTGGACAATATAGTTATAGTACACAAGAAATCCTGCCGCCTCGCCGACAGCCTCGCCAGCAAGCACGGCAACGTGATAGTCACTCCCCAGTGGGCTTTCGGAGGACGCGACTACACCGTAAGGATCTCCCTTAAGGGTCTGGACCGCATGGGCCTGCTGAACGAAATCTCGTATTTCATCTCCCATACCATGGGCGTCAACATGCGTTCGCTCACGCTTGGAAGCCGCGAAGGCATATTCGAAGGCAGCATTGAGATGATGGTGGCCGACACCGCCACGCTTCAGAAACTTATGGACGGTCTGGGAGCCATAGACGGCATCCAGGAAGTAATACGCACGGACATATGATAAGGAAATACATCCCCCTCATACTTATCCTGCTGGCATGCGCTCCAATGATGTTCATTCATTCCTGCGCCAATACGACCCAGGCCCCTACCGGCGGCAAGAAGGATACTATCCCTCCCTCAATAGTCAATATTATTCCGCTTCCGGGAGCTACCAATGCGCCCCTGGAGGGCATGAAGGTGGCCTTCGAGTTCAACGAATACGTGACCATCAAGGAGGCCAAGAACATCTTCATCTCCCCGCCTACAGCCAAGGCCCCTCAGGGCAAAATAAAGGGCAGGAGCCTCGTCGTGAGCATCCCTGACACCCTGCTGCCGGAGACCACTTACACAATTAGCATCAACGACGCCGTCGGTGACAACAACGAAGGCAACCCCTACCCCGGCTTCTCCTATGTATTCTCAACCGGAGACCGCATAGACTCCATGGCCATCACAGGCACGGTGCTCGACTGCAATACCTTGAAGCCCGTAAAGGGCGCCACTGTCCTGCTGTACAAAGACCACTCGGACTCCGCAGTCTTCCTGCACCGTCCCGATGCCGCGATACGCACGGATGACTGGGGCTATTTCATGATTCCATTCATCCAGGACACCCTGTACCGCATGTACGCCCTGCTGGACGAGAATTCGGACAACAAGTACTCTCCCGGCACGGAGCTCATAGGCTTCGTCTCTGAGCCTGTAAGGCCTACGCTTGTCGTGAGCGATACCCTCAAGGAGTTCAAGAAATACATGATGGACGATACCCTCGGCTGCAAGGCCAGGCTGTCCCAGTACGAAATCAAGCTCTTCAAGGAGAATCCCGTCAAGCAGTATCTCAACAACCGCGTCCGCGTCTCCGACCGCCTCGCCTACATAACCTTCTCTTCGCGAGACACCTGGATAGATTCGCTCTGGATTGCAGGTTATCCCTACGAGAGCGTCATTACCCAGTTCAACCTCGACCAGGACAGTCTCCTGATATGGGTAAATGACCAGCGTCTCCCTCCCGACACTCTGGATATCTGGGTCAATTACCGCAAGAGCGACACTGCCGGTGGATTCACTCCATCGCTGGAAAAGGCCCGCGTCTATATCGAAGGCAAGAAGAAGATGAGCTCCTACGAGCGCAACAAGAACCTCCAGCACAAGGACACCATCTGCAACTTCAAGCTGACAGCATCCGGCGACAAGGTAGAGCAGAAGGGATTCGAGCTCGAATTCGACCTGCCCATCATTTACGAGAACTTCGATTCCGTCAAGATGTGGGCGATCAACCCCCGCCAGCAGGAAGAGCCGCTCACTTTCGACG
>CAMZEI010000072.1 GCA_947305815.1 uncultured Bacteroidales bacterium
TCCTGTGGATGCGGGTGCGGTCTATATATCTGAAAGGGTAGAAATGTATGAGGTTATCCAGGGTCTCAAGGCCCAGCTCAGAACGAAGGAGCGCCGCCCTTTTGGGCCCCACTCCTCCAAGGTACTGTATTCCGGTGCCCAACTGTCCCATGATCTAATAACTGTCAAATGTTATCTTGGCTCCGGCAGCCTGCACTGTGACGGGGCCTCTCTGCCCCGCACGGCCGCGTATCAGCACCTGTGCCCGCTTGCCGTAGGACTTGATGCTCAGTTTGCCTGAAGCCGCTCCCGGAGTCGGTCTCCGTGGACCGCTGAAGGCGGGGTCCCCGTTCCCCCAGCCTATTATGTCGGCCGGGCCGCTGAGCTTGAGGACGAACTCCTCCGAATCCGTGTAGATATCCACGACCATGATATCCATGGAATCGGCGAGCAGTATGGATTTGGAAGGCACCAGCACAGTTTTCTTGAACTGCATGGGCCAGGTATCCGCAACATTGACGCGTGGTATGTATGACCTCCCCTGATAGCTGCCCTTGGCTTCTATCTTATGAGGATTGCGTCCGTAATAGCTCCAGGTGCGGTGTCCCGGAGACGATGTCGTAGGCTTGGAGAGCTTCTTGCCGTCAACGCTGAGCTCCAAGCGGTCGCAGTTGGTATAGACATTAATCTTCCCGCCGACGGGAGGCATCACGTGCAGTACCGCGGTCCAGGTCCACAGGGCCTGCAGCAGGAAGGCTTCGTCCTTGAAGTTACCGCAGTAGTCCAGCACTCCGCTGTCGTCACCCTTGCCGTCGAAGCCCTTCCAGAGGAACACTCCCGCATCCCAGGTCTTGCTGTCGATGAAGGAATTTGCCTCCTCTATATTATCGATACTCTCGGCAGTGCCGACGAACTTCCAGGCAGGATGCTGGCTATGTATGCCCACGGGGTTGGTGCCGCGCATGGCGGAGTAGCCGAGCACATCGGCGGCGCCGGCGGCTTCCCAACTCTGGGAAAGTGTCGTATATACGGTCTTGCGCCTGTAGTCGAGCAGGTGCGAATACATGGACATCGCATGCACCAGCTCACGTCCGCGGCGGTCGGAGGCCAGCTCGGCATCAATCTCTCCGAGACCCCAGAGTATCACGCAGGGATGGTTGAAGTCCCTCTCCACAAGACGCCTGTAATTGTCCAGATTCTGGGGATCGGCTCCGGCGCGGGACGCTTCCACGAGCACCAGTATGCCCAGCTCGTCGCAGAGCGAGAGCATCACGGGGTCGGCAGTCCCGGCGGGACAGCGGATGGCGTTGACGCCTATGGACTGGAGTTTGGCAAGCCTGTAACGCCAGAGGGCTTCGGGTATTGCGGCTCCTACTCCGGCATGGTCCGGGAGCACGTTGACGCCGTGCAGGAGGACCTTGCGGTTGTTGAACACCAGACCGCGCCCGGCTTCCATCTCGACATCCCTCACGCCGAAGCGTATGGTCTCGTCGTCCATCAGGACTTCGCCGCTGTAGACCTCGGTGTGCAGCGTGTACATATAGCGGTCATCCAGGTCCCACATATGCGGGATGGGGAGCTTCAGTACCCTTTCGATATCAATTGTCTCCATGGCCCGCGGCTTCATCTCTATGGGAGAGGATTCAGAGACCACCTTGCCGGTCTCGTCGGAAATCTTCATCCTGACGGTCACGGGGACGGCATCGTCCCAGAGGGGGTTGCGGTTCTCGACCCGGGTACGCACGTCGATGACTCCGAAGTTGCAGTCTATACGCGTACTGAACTGGGGGATGAATATATTGGAAGTCTTGACAATTCTGGCGCTGCGGCATATGCCGGCTCCGCGGTAGAAGGAGCTGGGCTCCCGAGGGGCCGCCACCCTGACGGTGATCTCGTTGTCAGATCCCGGGATCAGGTATGAAGTGAGGTCATGGAATTCCGAGCGGAGAGGCTCGATGCACTGCCCGGCCTTGAAGCCGTTGCAGAAGATCTCGTAAGTGCCTGACACTCCGTCCAGAAGCAATCCGATACGCCGGCCTGCATCTTCGAGGTCAACGCTGAGGGTCCTGCGATACCATGCCACTGCAGTCTCGGGATGATCCACCTCCCAGTCGTGAGGCAGGACAACGTCGCACCACTCCGACTCGCCTTCCGGACGGAAAGACCAGCCGGTATCGATGCCCGCTGTCTGCCTGATCTGTGCGAGGGCACAGACGGCAAGGAGCGAGAGCAGTATGCAGGTGAGGACCCTTTTCATTCTACCAGTGCAGGATAGGATTGCGCGCAGCGGTAGTCTCGTCCGGGCGGCCTATGGGAGTGTTGTGCGGAGCCGTATGCAGGAGCTCGGGATCCTCCTTGGCTTCCTCGGCGATGCGGCGCATCACTTCGATGAAGGCGTCCAGCGTCTCCAGCGACTCAGTCTCCGTAGGCTCAATCATTATGGCCTGATGGAAGAGCAGCGGGAAGTATATCGTAGGAGCGTGGAAGCCGTAGTCCAGCAGGCGCTTCGCGACGTCCAGGGTACTTACGCCATTGGGCTCAAGCAATCCGTCGAATACGAACTCGTGCTTGCACACGGTGTCGATGGGCAGCTTGTAGCAGTCCTTGAGGCATTCTTTAATGTAATTGGCTGCAAGAGTAGCCAGACGTCCGGCCATGGGCACGTTCTCGCGACCGAGCGAGAGTATGTAGGCGTAAGCGCGCAGCATCACGCCGAAATTGCCGTGGAAGCCGGAGACCTTGACGCTGTCAGCAATCTCCTCCAGTCCCTTGCGCACGCCGACGGGGCCCGAACCGGGTCCGCCGCCACCGTGAGGGGTGGAGAAGGTCTTATGAAGGTTGAGATGCATCACGTCGAAGCCCATGTCGCCGGGGCGAACAGCGCCGAGCAGCGGGTTCATGTTGGCTCCGTCGTAATAGAGCAGTCCTCCGCAGTCGTGTACTATGGAGGCAATTTCCTTGATGTCCTTCTCAAACAGGCCCAGAGTATTGGGATTGGTGAGCATTATTGCAGCCACATCGGGCCCCACTATAGACTTGAGAACCTCGGTGTCCACCAGTCCTTCGGGGGTGGATTTGACCTCGACCACATGGAATCCGCATACAGCCGCCGAAGCGGGATTGGTGCCGTGGGCGCTGTCGGGGACTATTACCTTGGTGCGGGCGGTATCGCCGCGGCGAAGGTGCCACTCCTTGATTATCATGAGGCCGGTAAGCTCGCCATGGGCACCGGCGCAGGGCTGGAAAGTGAAATGGGACATGCCCGTAATCTCAGCGAGAGCCTTGTCGAGGCCTTCGGCGACGGCAGCCGCTCCCTTGTGCGCTTTTTGCAGGGGATGCACTCCCTCCAGAGCGGTCGCGGCCTCCTCATTGATCTTGGGATTGTACTTCATGGTACAGCTTCCCAGAGGATAGAATCCGGTATCGACACCGAAGTTCATCTGGCTGAGCATGGTATAATGCCTCACCACATCCGGCTCACTGAGCTCGGGAAGCTTCGGGGCAGATTCCCTGCGAAGATACGCGGGGATGCAGTCGAGAGCTCCTGCGGGAGCTTCACGCAGTCCGAAGCCCTTGCGGCCCGGACGGGAGAGTTCTATCGAAAGACGGTCGTAGTATTTCATAGCAGGCCCTCCTTTATGACTGCGACGACGCGATCTAACTCAGCATCGTCATATTTCTCTGTTACGCAGAAAGTTACATATCCTTCCTCCGTCTCGAGTGCGGCGAAATACCCGGCATCCGCAAGGCACTTCTGGAGCTTCTCGACTTCGCACAGGGGCCTCAGGACGAACTCCTTGAGGAAAGGGCCCTCGACGGCCTCCTCGAAAAGACCGGTCGCGATGAGCGCGTCGTGGAGCCTGTGCGCTCCGGCGCAGGAGAGTTCATTGACCCTGCGCAGTCCGTCCGGCCCCATGAGGGTGAGATAGACGGTGCACCAGAGGGCCATCAGGGACTCGTTGGAGCAAATGTTGGAAGTCGCCTTGTCGCGGCGTATGTGCTGCTCGCGGGCCTGGAGCGTAAGGACGAAGCAGCGGCGTCCCTCGGCATCGGTGGTCTGTCCCACTATGCGTCCGGGAAGCTTGCGCATGTATTCCTGCTTGCAGGCCATGAAGCCAACATAAGGACCGCCGTAGCCAAGGGGGATGCCCAGGCTCTGGCCGTCACCCACTGCTATGTCGGCTCCCCACTCTGCGGGAGTCTTGAGTACTGCAAGAGCCGAAGGGTCGCAGTATTCGACAAGCAGTCCGCCCATCTCGTGCACGAGCTCGGCAAGACCCTTGTGGCTCTCAATGACACCGTAGCGGTTGATGTCCGGGACTATTACGCCGGCGAGGTCGAGGGTGCCCTCAGCCACGGTCTCGGCTATGTCCCAGGTCTCTACGAGATTGACTCCGGAATACTTCGCGTAGGTACGGAGGACCTCCAGCACATGCGGCAGCAGGCCGGAATAGGCCACCACCGTATTGCGCTTGCGGGTGCATGCCACGCACATGCGCATGGCCTCGGCAGCCGCGGTCGGGCCGTCGTACATCGAAGCGTTGGACACATCCATGCCGGTCAGCTCGCAGATGAGGCTCTGCCACTCGAAGATATAGCGGAGCGTGCCCTGCGAAATCTCGCACTGGTAGGGAGTGTAGGCCGTGAGGAACTCCGAACGCGAAGTGATGTAGGGTATGACGGAGGGAGTGTAATGATCATAGGCTCCCTGTCCTACCAGGACCTTGAGTTTGGGATCCATGGACGCGAGGTCCCGGAAGAACTCCCGGACCTGCTGCTCGTCCATGGCGGAGGGCAGGTCATACCCGCCGCTGCGCATGTACTCGGACGGTACATCAGAATAAAGAGCATCGAGGCTTGCGGCCCCGATGCGGTCAAGCATCCTGCTTATGTCACCGTCGGTACAGGGGAAATATCTGAATCCCGGCATCGTAAGCGGTATTTAGTTTATGATCTGAGAATAAGCTGCTGCGGAAAGGAGATTTGTAAGCTCGGACTTGTCAGACATCTCAATCTTGACGATCCATGCTGCGAAAGCATCCTCGTTGATCTTCTCGGGGGCATCTTCGAGGTCTTTGTTGATAGCGATGACGCGGCCCGACACGGGAGTGTAGAGCTCGCTGGAAGCCTTCACGCTCTCCAGTGCGCCGAACTCGTCGCCGGCCTTGAATTCATCCTCTTCGGCAGGGAAATCGACATAGGTGATGTCACCCATCTCAGCCTGGGCAAAATCCGTAACGCCCACGATGGCTACGTTGCCATCAAGTTTGACCCATTCGTGGGACTCGCTGTAAAGGAGTCCTTCAATAATCTTGGACATTATTTCTTGTAATTTGTTTGATAAAATCTTTTTTTGACGACAACGCCGGGGAAGGCGTTCTTGCGGACGCGCACAAAGAGTGCTGTCCCGAGAGCCGCATGGACCGAATCGACCAGCGCGAAGCACAGGCTCTTGTCGAGGCTGATGCTGTGGTAGCCGGTAGTTACTACGCCCACGGGGGTGCCGTCCTCGAGCTCGACCGGATAGCCGGCCCTGGGGATAGCGCGGTCCTGGAGCTCTATGCCCACAAGCTTGCGGGCGACTCCACCTGCCTTCTGGGCTGCGATGGCGTCCTTGCCTATGAACTCGGGCTTATCCAGCTTACAGAACATCGAGAGCCCGGCCATCACAGGGCTGATCTCAGCGGTGAGCTCGTCCCCATAGAGAGGAAGACCCGCCTCGAAGCGCAGGGTGTCACGGCAGCCGAGGCCGCAGGGCTTCACGCCTGCATCCAGAAGCCACTGCCACATCCACTGGATGATGTCATGGCTGGCATATATCTCGAATCCGTCTTCGCCAGTATAGCCGGTGCGGCTGAGGATAACCCTCGAACCGTCTTCGGCTTCCAGATCCATAAAGGTATAAAAAGCTATTTCGCGTATCTCTTCAGAGCCAAGCAGCTCCACGGCATAGTCCTCGGCAAGAGGACCCTGCAGGGCAATCTGTCCCCACTCGTCCGAAGCGTTGCGCAGCTCCACATCGAAGCCGCCGGCATTGTCACAGAGCCACTGCCAGTCCTTGTCGATATTGGCAGCGTTAACTACGAGCAGGAACCCTGCGCCGTCGAACTCCCTGTACACCAGCAGATCATCCACGGTACCTCCGTCGGGATAAAGGAGCATTCCGTAGAGTATGCCACCCTCACCAAGAGGGGTGACGTCGCCCGTGAATACATGGTTTACGAACTTGTCGGCGTCGGGTCCCTTCACGAATATCTCTCCCATGTGGGAGACATCGAACATGCCTGCAGCGTGCCTTACAGCATTGTGCTCATCAATAATGCCACTGTACTGTATGGGCATGTCGAATCCCGCGAACGGACTCATCCTGGCGCCCAGCGCAAGATGCGCAGCGTGCAGACAGGTCTGCTTGAGGATAACTTCCATCAGTGTCAGATTTTAATCAGTTCCAGATCTTTTTTGAGAATCATCTTGGGCTCCATCAGGGCTACTTTCTGGAAAAGCTTCACCCTGTTGCCGAGCGAGAGGAACACTTTGTTCTCATGCCCGCCCTTGCGCCACCATTTGTAGAATCCGACCGGGTCGTTCTCGAAGGGGATCTTGGCGAGAATGCCGGTGCTGTAGCCGGGATAATCAATTATGAGCTGAAGCCCCATGAACTTCTTGTAATATTCGGGGTCAGCCCTGCGGAGCTTGCTGACAAGGGGATTGAGCACCTCGTACTGGTCAACCTGCAACACCTTGTCCCTCACTATCATACGATGTATGCGTACGGGGTCGGCATTGAGCCATGCACCGACTTTGAGCGTCACGGGACCTTCGTCCGTGTCGAGAGTCAGCTCATCCATGGAGAAATAGACTTTCTCCGGATCAAGTGGATAACTCTGAA
>CAMZEI010000073.1 GCA_947305815.1 uncultured Bacteroidales bacterium
GCCTCTGCTGCCGGCGACGCAACCCTGCATCTGCCCGCAGGCGCCACTAAGCTCGGCTTCTACAGCGTTGGATTCAGCAAGGACCAGACTGACGGCAAGGATCCCGTCAAGATTACCGTAACCGTCGAAGGAGTCCAGAGCCAGATTCAGGTTGCAAGGTATGTTGCCACCGGCAACCCTCCCTACTCCCTTACGCTTTCTGATGAGAGCGACTACTACGAGATCTCTTTTGATGCCCTTGCAGCTGCGACCGACGTCAAGATAGAGGCCAGCGGAAGGTGCGTTATCATCGGAATCAACGCTGAATAATCCATGAGACGCTCTCTTCTGCTCTCCCTGGTCCTGCTCCTCCTTGCACCCGCATGCAAGGAGGGAGCGGAGACGGATGCGGTAAGCTCCAAGCTGAGTCTCGAGCGTACTGAGCTGAGTTCTGAGGAAGGCTCCCAGAGGGTTGAGGTAGCTGCGCAAGGGGACTGGATCCTAAGCTCCGATGCTCCCTGGCTGCTCCTCCATCTGTTCGGAGAGAGGTCATCCCAGACTATTTCCGGCTCCGGCAGTGAGGAGGTTGTCCTTGCCGACTGGACCGCCAACGATACCGATGAGGTCCGTACCGCCACCCTTACCCTCTATGTAGGCGATGATGTCCGCGTAAGCTGCATCCTCACTCAGGATGCAGGCATAGTGCATGAGGTAGTCCCGGATGAGAACACCAGCTATTCCTGGATGGAGATGCCCGCAGTGCCCGACCATCAGAAGGGGAACACCTATACCCACATCATGAAGGTCCAGGGGAGCTATTCGCGTAACTACACCTTCCTCTGGGACCGTACCAACCTGCTTGCTCCCTGGGTGGCGTATCCGCTGAACAAGACTCTTATAGACGCGAGCTCCGGCAGCAACACCCGTACGGACGACTGGGGCGTTGATCCTCTGTTGCCCGCGTACGAGCAGCCTGTGCTCATTAACCGTTCCTACAGGAAATACGATGAGCCCACGAAGTGGTCCGGATACGACCGCGGCCACCAGCTGCCCAGCGCCGACCGCTACAATTACTCCGACAACTGGAACGCCAACCGCCAGACCTTCTACGGCTCTAACATGACAGCGCAGCTGTCCTCCTTCAACCAGGGTATCTGGGGGGATCTCGAGGGCAAGGTCCGCGACTGGTCCAAGGGCTTCGATACGCTCTATGTGGTGACCGGATGCACCGTGGACGGCAGCACTCTCAAGGTGCTCGATGATGAGCTCAAGGCCATAACGGTCCCGACGCACTATTTCAAGGCTCTCCTCGGCTACGCCGGAGCAAGCACCAATATGCGCAGGATATACGAGGATCTCAAGGACACCGGCTATTATACTGCGATAGCGTTCTGGTTCGACAACGCGGCGTATGCCAACAAGAACTACATGCTCTGCAAGATGTCCGTCGATGAGCTCGAGAGCCTCACGGGCTTCGATTTCTTCGTCAATCTCCCCGCCGCCATCGGCTCCGGTCCCGCTGCCGATGTCGAAAAATCAATAGGCAAACACTGGTAACCAAATATGAAAAAAGTTCTAACCTTTATCCTCATCCTTCTGCTCGCCGTCCCGGCGACTGCCCAGAAGAAGTATATCATAGGGTTCTACAACCTCGAGAACCTTTTTGATATCTACGATGATCCCGGCAAGAGGGATGAGGAATACACACCCGAAGGCCGCAACAAATGGACCGAGGCCAAGTACCGGAAAAAGGTCTCCAATATGGCCAAAGTCATACGCGCCATGGCCGACGACAACGGCCGCTTCCATACCATCCTCGGCGTGAGCGAGATTGAGAACCGTCTCGTGCTCGAGGACCTGGTGGTGGATCCCCAGATAGCGAAGGCCGGCTTCGAGATTATACATTACGACAGTCCTGACCGTCGCGGCGTGGATGTAGCCCTGCTATACAGGCCGGACCAGTTCACATACCTGGACAGCGAGTCGCTTCCCTTCAGTTTCGAGGGTACCGAGGTTGAGATCACCCTCACCCCTGAGGAGCAGGAACGCTTCCGCACCCGTGACATCCTGATGGTGCACGGCACCATAGAGGGAGAGGATTTCGCATTCTATGTCTGCCACCTGCCTTCGCGTATCGGTGGCAAGGGTCAGGACCTGCGCAGTCTCGGCGGCGAGATTATCTACAAGCATGCCCTCGGCATGATGGAGAAGTATCCCGGCATCAAGATAGCCGTGATGGGCGACATGAACGACAACCCCTTCGACGACAGTCAGGCCGTCTGGCTCCATGGCCGCAAGAACCTCGAGGAAGTGGGCGAGCAGGATTTCTTCTGCCCGTTCTGGAAGATGCTTGAGGACGGCTACGGCACCCTGGCATACCGCGGAGAGTGGAATATCTACGATATCATCCAGGTCAACCACGCTCTCGCCTTTGCTCCTGAGGGAGGACTGAAAATCAAGAAGATCGTGAAGAACAAGTACTACGGACGCGTCTTCCAGAAGCCCTTCATGACCCAGCAGTCCGGCCAGTACAAGGGTACTCCCTTCAGGACTTTCTCCGGTGGCGCATTCATCGGCGGCTACTCAGACCATTATCCAACCTACATAATGATCAGCAAATGAAAAAGCTTGCAATAATACTAATTGCTGCACTTGCCTGCCTCTCCCTGTCAGCGCAGGAGACTCCCGGTGGGGGTGTGGAGGCTAAGGTAGTGAGCCGTATCGGCCGCGCACCGATTGCGGGTGCAACCGTCGAGCTCATCACCGCCGGCAGTACAGTAGCAAGCCAGACCGTGGGACATGACGGACATTTCCGCTTCGATGCAGTGCCCCGCGGCAGCTATTCGGTCAAAGCCAGTGCAGACGGCTACCGTGAGGCAATTGTCAATGTGGTGATTGAGGGCTATGTCCGCGACATCATGCTCGTCACCATGACTCCCGCGGAGGATTTCGCCGCTACGGTAGAGGATATGGAGCTGGAGGACAGGGACTTCCTTGATTCAGGCTACGACGATTCGCCTACCATGCTCTTCGGTACCAACGACCCCTACACCAAGGTCGCCGGCTTCGGCTTCAGCGCAGTGCGTTTCAAGACCCGCGGTTACAACTCCGAGACCCAGGATGTGCTGCTCTCCGGCGTGAGGCTCAACGACGCCATCACCGGCTATTCTCCCTATTCGCTTTGGACCGGACTTAATGAGGCCATGCGCAGCAAGGAGACCACAATAGGCATGGAGTCCTCTGCATATGCACCCGGAGGAGTCAACGGTGTGACCAATATCTTCGCCTCGCCTTCCGAAGTGCGTCCCGGCTGGAGGATGAGCGTACTTACCAACAGCGCCAGCTACCGCCTCCGCCTCATGGCTACCTACGCTTCGGGCAGGCTCGACAACGGCTGGTCCTATGCGTTCAATGTCTCCGCGCGCCTTGGCGGCAACGACTGGGTACAGGGTGTGTACTACCGTTCGTTTGCCTACTATTTCGGAATGGAGAAGAAGATAGGCGACGAATATACCCTGAGTTTCGTGACCTTCGCCTCGCCAGGCGAGAGGGGAGCGCAGAACGCTTCGACCCAGGAAGTCTATGACCTCATGGGCGACAATATGTACAACTCCAACTGGGGTTACCAGAACGGCAAGGTGCGCAACGCCCGCGTGCGCCGCACTTTCGAGCCAGTGACCATCCTGAAGTATGTTTGGACCCCGTCCGACGAGTTCAAACTCTCCAATACCCTGCTCTGGCGCACCGGTAAGAACGGCTACACCGCTCTCGACTGGTACAACGCCCAGGATCCCCGCCCGGACTATTACCGCAACCTCCCGAGTTACGCCTACATGGAGGACGAGGACTACAACCGCTCGAATCTGGACAAGTCCGAGTGGAACGCAGAGGCCTGGAGCCTGCATATCCCCGATTACTACAACTTCCAGCATATCAACTGGGAGCGCCTCTATGCGGTCAACCGCAATTCCGAGGGTGGCCGCGCCAAGTACGTGCAGGAGGAAAGGCACGTGGACCAGAACGATGTGCACTTCGTGCAGAACTTCTCCTGGAATCCCGGAGGAAGCTGGACCGTGGACGGCGGCTGGAACTTCCGCATCAACCGCAGCGAGAACTACAAGAAGCTCGCTGACCTGCTTGGCGGACAGTATTTCCTCGATGTGGACTCTTTCGCGGAGAGAGATTTCGCAATTGACCCCAGGAAGCAGCAGAACGACCTTGTCTATTACATCGCGCACGGCGAGCCCCGCAAGGTATATGTGGGCGACAAGTACGGCTATGACTACATGGCCTGCGTCAATTCGGTCCGCGCCTGGGGCTCCGCGTCCAAGACGGTGGGACCCCTGAAATTCAACCTCGCCGCCTCCGTGGGAGATGAATCTTTCTGGAGAGTGGGTCTGGTGCGCAAGGGTCTGTTCCCCAAGAACTCCAAGGGTAAGTCCGACGTGGCTTCCTTCTTCGTATGGTCCGTCAAGGGTGCAGCTTCGTGGGATCTCCCTGCAGGACAGAGGGTGGATGCAAATGTTGGCTATTTCAACGATGCACCGACCTTCAGCCAGTCCTTCATCTCGCCCCGTACGCGCAATGACCTCATGGGCGGTCTCACCACCCGCAAGACCTTCTCGGCTGACCTCAATTACCATATCAGCCGTAATGGATACAACGCCCGTGCGACCGTTTTCTATACAAGCATTGGGGACCAGACTGACCTCATGAGCTTCTATGACGACTCGCAGAACTCGTTCACCAACTTCGCGATGACCGGCATAGACCAGAGGCACATGGGTATAGAGATAGGTGCAGGCATACCCTTGCCCGTCGAAGGCCTCAGCCTTGCAGGAGCCCTCAGCTGGGGTGAGTACATCTACACCTCGACCCCTCACATGGTGCAGACCATAGACAACAGCTCCGAGGTCATACGCACTCAGGAGGTACTCTACTGGGACAAGCACCCCGTATTCCGCAAGGTGGACGGTCAGGTGGACTATGATTTCGACGACAATCCAATCGTGGAGAGGTGGGAGAAGCACTATGTGCCTTCGACCCCTCAGCTTGCAGCGGAGCTTGCTCTCAACTACAATATCAAGTATTGGTTCTTCGAGCTCAACGCGCAGTATTTCGCCCACAGCCACCTGGATATGAACCCCGTCTACCGTACCGACTACGCGCTGCGCGGAAGTGACAGAGACCCTCTCATCATCGAGGACATGTGCTCTCAGGAGGAGTTCGCCCCGGCGTTCCTGCTGAACCTCAGCATAGGCAAGAGCTGGTACATCCACGGCGATCAGTTAGGATTCTCGCTCAACGCCTACAACCTGCTCAACAACACCGGTGTCAAGACCGGCGGCTACGAGCAGACGAGGCTCATATCGAGTGCCGAGAAAGACCGCTACTACCGCTTTGATTCCAAGTATTTCTACATGCCTGGATTCAACTACATGCTCAATGTTTATTTCAGATTCTAGGAGGACCGCACGCTATGAAAAGATTCTTAACTCTCATTACTTCAGTCCTCGTGCTCGCCGCATGCAGCGAGTGGGATCCGGTGCTCACCTGCCGCTATGAGGAGCCGCCAGTGGCGGAGCCCGTGGTGATGACACCCACACATACTATTAAGCAGCTCTGCCAGTTGTACAAGGGCAGGCCGCTTACGATAAGCGACGACATTATCATTGCCGGCAAGGTATCGACCACCGACGAGCCCGGCAACTTCTACAAGTCCTTCTACATACAGGACGAGACTGCCGGCATTGAGATCAAGGTCGGCAAGAACTCCCTCTACGATGACTATCATCCCGGCCAGACAGTCTATGTCAGCTGCAAAGACCTGACCATAGGTATGTATGGCTACAAGAGCGGCAACTACGGCGGTCAGGGCATGGTGCAGGTCGGATTCTCCGATCCTTCCGGTGCCTACGAGACTTCGTACATAGAGTCGCCTCTTATAATTGCTTCGCACATATACTGTGGCGAGAGGGGAGAGAAGGTGCAGCCTGTCGTGGTCAGCGCAAGCCAGCTCCCCGGTAAGGATGACGACCAGAGGACCAATCAGTTCGTGGGCAAGCTCGTGACTCTCGAAGGCCTGCAGTACGACCGTGAGGTCTTCGCCCTCTTCTATCCCGTATCAAGCCTTCCCCACACCTCCGAAGATCCCTGGAACAGGGTGTTCCTCTCGGACGACGGCACCTGGGGTATCAATACCTGGGCAATGTCCAAGGCCAAGTTCGTCGAGTATCTTGCCAGCGGAGTCTGGGATGATGCCGAGGTTGGCAGCGGAAGCACCCACTACGGCCCCATCACCGGAAGCCCCCGCGAGTATCTCACTCCCGTGGATGCAGCCAATTTTGGCTCCGACGCGGACCTGAGCTACAAGCAGATTATGGCCAAGTATGCAACCGCCTACAGCATCAGCCACTATTTCTCCATGGGAAGCAAGCAGATACAGATCCGCACCAGCGGTTTCTCCAAATTCGGAGACCGCGAGATTCCTGCGGATGTGTACAGCGGCGCCAGGAAGATCAATGTCACCGGCATACTCACCGTTTACCAGGGCAGCGTACAGCTCGTGGTAAATTCCCTTGACGACTTTACCGATACAGAAGGCAATTCTCTTTACCAGTGAAACGAATAATACTTTTTGCCATCATGGCACTTGCAGCAGCTTCATGCGAGCAGCACAATCCCTTCCTGGAGGAGTGGGATACCCCCTACGGCACAGCGCCGTTCTCAAAGATTGAGACGAGCCACTACATCCCGGCTTTCAAGGCCGGTATGGCACAGCAGATGGTGGCGGTCCAGGCTATAGTTGACTGCCCGGACGAGCCCACTTTCGACAATACC
>CAMZEI010000074.1 GCA_947305815.1 uncultured Bacteroidales bacterium
GCGGAGCAGAATTTGGTTTTCCGGCAAACCTGTCCGGATAATAAATTCTGTCCGCGCGTCTGCAAGACTCCGCAGGCTGGACGTATCCTATTTCCACTTATACTCGGATAGATTCTGAATTCCGGTTATCCCGAAATAGGATTCGACTATATCTCCTTTGAGGTAGATGAGGCTGCCGAGGTAGTCCTCGTGGTCAACGAGGTTGATATCGTCGCGGATTGAGCCCTGCGCGAGCTGGACCGAGAGGCAGGCATCCTTATCAGTGCAGGACGATTTGGCGGCGATGGCGAGATTGGTCCGAGACTTGAACGGCGGCTCGAACGAGCATTTGGTCGAAGAAAGGTCGCCGCCGACTATGTAGCCATAGACCCAGACTCCCTTCTCCCCCACATGATTACGCGCCTGCGCGACGCTGAGGGCGTGCGAAGCGTCCCCGCCACCGTTGCTGCCGCCTATGACGTAATCCTCACTGACATAGTTGCGCGTGGTATCGACCGTGACGCGTATGCCCCCACCCTGCCCATGCGAGCCGCCGGCGGTAGTTATATTGAGCACAAGTATCTCGCGGGCCGGCAGGGTCCGGGTGAGCAGAGTCTTCTCGGAGCCTGAGCTGCTCATCACCAGCGAGACGCTGCCCGGCTTCACATAGGCAATGCGCTTCTCCGAATAGCTGTACATCAGCCGCCCCTCGGCAGCCTTGACATACAGGACGCCGTCGGGGTAGTCTGTAAGAAAGGACGGAGCGATGCTGAGCCGCACCCCGGCATTAAGAAGGGTACATTCGAGCTCCACGGAGACTGTCTCGCCGGACTTCACCGTCACCACCTTGTCGTCGCCGTACTGGGGTTTGTCAAAGGCCGGAGCCGCGAACTCGCACGAGCGCGCAGATACCGTATAAGTGCCGGCGCCAACGCTCATCGATTCGGGTGCCGCCGCATAGCTGCCGCTGTACACCACCCCGCCCTTGGAGTCCGTCACCTTGAGGATGTAGTCACCGACGTCGGTAGCCGAGCCTGAGGCCCGCGTGCCGCTTATCACTTCGTCGGGAAAGTAGATCTGAATCGCGCCCTTGCGCGAGAGCCCCAGCTCATCACAGGAGGACAGCAGCATGCCGCCCGCAAGGAGCAGCAGCAATGGTAGTTGAAATCTAATCTTGCACATAATCCTGTCATTTTTTCGGCCAATATAGAGGGCCTCCGGCAGAATTATGTGCAAAAACAGAAAAACTTTTTCTTAATGGTGCTCAAAAAGAATTTTAAGACACCGAAAAACCCCTACCAGAACAGCTTGTGGGCCATATTTTCCGGCTGTATCGACAAGCCGAAACGGAGCATTGATTTAAGGAAAACGTCCGGCACCGCGCAGTCCAGATGGTTCTCATCGTAGCCGTAATGCCAGCGCGCGGTGAGGTAGAGCCAGTCCACCCGAGGGGTCGGGCGCCACGCCAATTCGGCCATCGCGTTGCAGGGGATGTCTGAGCCGAACAGCGGCGTTACGCTAGCGGTGGCCATCAGGCGCCGGTCGGGAGTGTGGAAGCAGACTGCCGCGCAGCCGTAGCCCTGATAGCGGGTAAACATCTCCAGCGAAGTGGTGTTGCCTATCTCCCCTATCCCGATGCGCGCGGTGAGTTGGGTCGTGAGCCAGGGTCTCCAGTCGCGGGTCCAGCTGGCGAAGACGGCGTTGATGGTGCGGGACTCGTAGGAGTCGTAGCCGTTGGAGCGATGCTCGATGCCGAAGAACAGCTCCCCCCGGCTTGCGTACAGCCCGAAACTGTAGATGCTGCTGCGGAAGGGGTTGGAGGGCTTGTACACATCCCAGATGGACAGCTGCGTGTACGCAGGGAACACATCCCAGCCGTCGCGGCAGAGGGGCTCCAGCACATTGAAGCGCAGGCTCACCTGGTAGCTGAGGTCATTGGTATCCCAGTCCGGCGCGGCGTTGAGCGGGATGCCGGTCACGGCGTAGTTCTCCTTGAATGTAGATATAAGTCCCTGGCCGGCAGCCTGGCCATAGCCGCCGGCGAGCAGAGCAAGTATAATCAGCAGCTTCCTCATAAATTCAATGCAAAAATACGCTTTTTGGTGGACAATTGCGCCGGGACGAACGGTGGGAGCAGCTATTTTCGTCCCTGAATCTGCCCCGAAAGTCCGCCGCGGGGCCGTTTTGGTCACTTTCCGGGCCGCGCAGTTTCCATTCTTTTGCCAGGACGCACAGGAGGCAGTAGCTTTGCACCCGTTATGACAATACAGAAAAAGCTGAGGCTCGACAACGCCTCCCTCATATATCCCGCAAGCCTGTCGAAGAAATACGCTTCGCTTTACCGCATGCGCGTGTCCCTCGACGAGAGAGTCGAAGTGGCAACCCTCCAGACGGCCCTGGAGCACACCGTGCGCCGCATCCCCACTTTCGGGCGGACGCTCAGCCGGGGCAGCTTCTGGTGGTACCTCACTCCCCTGCATAAGAAGCCCCAGGTGCTCCCAATCCAGAGGCTGCACGAGTTCAGCATCCGCGGCAACGGAGGGTTCCTCTTCAGGGTATCCGCCGACGGCGCCTCGATAGTGCTGGATATTTTCCACGTGCTTACCGACGGCGGCGGGGCGATGACTTTTTTGCTGACCCTCACCGCGGAATACCTGCGCCTGTGCTACGGGACTGCCATCGAGTACGGCGGCCGCATCCTGGACTGCTCCGAGGGACCGCAGCCCGATGAGATCGCGGACGCGTTCGACGCTTTCAGCGGCAAGAAGGGCGCCCTCGAGCAGAACGACCTCGCATATCATATTAAAGGTATAGAGGAGCCGGAGCGCACACTGCACGATGTCCGTCTCACCATGGACGGGAAGCAGGTGCACGCGGCAGCCGGGCAGAGAGACGCCACGGTGACGGAGCTCCTGGCTGCCGCGGAGGTATGGGCCGCACAGGAAATCTGGAAGTCCGACCGATTCCACCGCCACAGCGCAATCAAGGTCAGCGTCCCCGTGGACCTGCGCCGCATCTACGGCATCCGCACCATGCGCAACTTCTCCTCGTACGTCAACCTCGGAGTGAACGTGCGCAACGGCAGCTACAGTTTCGACGAGATCCTCCGTCTGGTAAGCCGCCAGAAGCGCCTCTACTGCGAGAAGAGCGAGCTCGAGTCCAAAGTCGCGGCCAATGTCCAGCTCGAGGACAACTGGGCCATCGCGAGCATACCTTTATTTATTAAGAAGCGCGCCATCGACATAATCAACCGCCTCAAGGGCGACCGCTACTGCACCTACACCCTCTCCAACATCGGGAGCATTGAGCTGCCCGACGGTATGCGCAAGCACGTGACCGACCTTGACTTCATGCTCGGCCGCCAGCGGGGCAACACCGGAGCCTCCGCAGCAGTGAGCTACGGCGGCCGGCTGCAGCTCAACCTCACGCGCCGAATCACGGACAGCGAGTTCGAGTCCAGGCTCATAGAGTGCCTCCGTTCGCTGGGCCTTAAAATCCGCGTGGAGGAAATGGATATTTAAGTGAAAATGCGTAAATTGCAGGCATGAACCAGTACAAGAAAGCCCTCCGCTATTATCCCGGTTTCCCTATCCCGGGCGTCAACTTCGTAGATATCATGCCGTTGCTCCAGGACAAGAAGCTGTTCCGCGAACTCACCGACGACATTGACCAGTTGTGCCTCTCGCCCAATATCGTGGCCCCCGAGGCGCGCGGCTTCCTCTTTACGGCTCCCATGCTGTATTCGGCATCGAGCAAGGTTCAGAACGTTATCCCCGTCCGCAAGAAGGGCAAGCTCCCCTACAAGGAGGGCGACCTCATCCAGGTGGACATCACCAAGGAGTACGGCACCGACCAGGTGTTCTACCGTCTCTCCGACATCGCCGCCGGCAAGCCTTACGGGGGCGTGATAGAGCTCACCTTCTTTGACGACATACTCGCAACCGGCGGCACGGCCCGCGGCATCGCCGAGAGCCTGAACGGACAAAAAATAAACCTTGACGGCAAAGTCTATGACGTCAAGGTTACTGATTTCGTATTTCTGGTGGAGATTGATCCTCTGGGCGGCCGCAAGTTACTCGAGGACCTCGGCCCAGTCAAATCCGTCATCCACGTAGAATCTGACTAGAGGCTCTTTAAGCTTCCTGAACTACCCCCCCTAATTCGGAGTCAAGTACTTCGTAGGGCGAATTGTTGCTCTTGTACTCCGGGACTATCTGCTTCATCTTGCGGACGGTATCCATGTCGACGTAGCGCTTGGCTATCTCTACCAGCTCGTCCACGTCCTTGCAGGCATCGTCGAAGTCGTACTCGCGTACCTGCGCGATGCGTATCTTGGGGTGGAAGGTCGGCTTGGTGCCCTCCAGCTCGCTTAGCACTTCCTCGTAGAGCTTCTCGCCCTCGCGGAGGCCGGTGAACTTAATCTCCACGTTGCGGGCACCGGACATCAGTATCATGCGGCGCGCCAGGTCGGCAATGCGTACGGGCTGCCCCATGTCGAAGACGAATATCTCACCGCCGTTGCCCTTGGTGCCGGCCTCAAGCACGAGCTTGCAGGCCTCGGGGATCAGCATGAAGAATCGGACTATATTCTCGTCGGTCACGGTGACGGGGCCGCCGTGCTTGATCTGCTCACGGAAGATGGGGATAACGCTGCCGTTGGACCCGAGGACGTTGCCGAAACGGGTGGTGACGAACTGCGTGTAGGTCGCAGGGCTGGTCCCCGGCTTGCGGCTCAAGGCGGCGAGCTTCTGCTTGCGGTCAAGGCTCTGGACGTAGATCTCGCAGATGCGCTTGGAGCAACCCATCACGTTGGTGGGATTGACGGCCTTGTCGGTTGAGATCATCACGAACTTGCGCACTCCGTACTGGACGCTCAGGTCCGCGAGGATGCGGGTGCCCTGGATATTGTCGAGCACTGCCTCCGAAGGGTTATCCTCCATCATCGGGACGTGCTTGTATGCCGCTGCGTGGAATACATACTCTGGCTTGAAGGAGCTGAAAATGTGCTCCATACGCGTGCGGCGGTCGATGCTGGTGACGATGGTCCGGACATCCACGTCGGGGTAATCCTTTTTCATCTGCAGGCGCATGTCATGCTGCGGAGTCTCTGCCTGGTCTATCAGCATCAGAGCTGCGGGCTTGAAGGACGCCACCTGACGGGCGATCTCAGAGCCGATGGAGCCGGCCGAACCGGTGATCAGGACCCTCTTGCCCTCGAGCTGCTGCGCCACTGAGGCCATATCGACCTGTATCTGCGAGCGCGGCAGGAGGTCCTCGACGCTCACCTCACGGACCTGGAGCTCGCCGGGCTTGCCATCGATCAGGGCGCCGTTTTGCACGCTGGAAAGCAGCGCCTCCTGGGCCATGAATATCTTGACTCCCTCGCCTATGAGTATATCCTGTATCTTCTGGTTCTCACGGAACTCATTGACTCTCAGAGGGCTCACGAGGACGGCTTCGATCCGCTCCTTGCGCACTATAGCGGCGATGTCCTCTTCGAGGGTGTAGACAGGCACGCCCATGAGCTCCTTGCCCTTGATGCGGTGCTCGTGGGTGATGAAGCCCTTGAGCACGAAGCGTGCGGGATGGACCGACTGTATGCTCTTGGCGACTGAAACTCCTCCTGTGAGTGCCCCGTAAACCAGCACCCTCAGTGCTCTGGAGTCCGAATTGATATGGTCGTAGAGGGTCTTGACCGCGACACGCATGGATGCCATAAGCAGAGTGGCGATGCCTATCGCGACCAGTGTCTCACCGGGAGTCAGCGCGCACAGGGCTTCGATGCCCAGGTGCCTGCATGCAAGGAGCGCGAGCACCGCCAGCGCTGCGGTAGTGAGGTTCGCCAGCGCCACCTTGGTGAGGTCCACAAAGCTGGAGTAACGCAGCACCCCCGAGTAGGTCTTGAAGATGCGGGCTCCGACCCAGCTCAGCGCTGAATAGAACAGCGAGGTGTACAGCAGCGCAAAACGGTTGTCAAAGGTCGCCCCCGAACGGTTGGCGACCCAGAACGTCACTACGCACGAGAAGAATACGATAAACGAATCCGCAAGGAGTATCATCCAATACGGAAGCACCCTCTTGCTGAAATACGAGCGCGAAATGCGCACCAGAAGTCCATCCTTACGGTCAATATCCATGTCAGTCGTGATTGTTGCAGTCCGCTAATGTAGCGTTTTTCCGCGAAAAAACGAAACTCTGTTGACGCGGGTATGTATGTCCAGCAGATTGCTTACTTCCATGACTCACAAAATATAGCGCTACTGCCACTGGTTAATGTGGCGGTAGCGCTCGCATAGTTCAAGCAGCTCGCGGAACTGCCCCAGGCGGGGCTCAGGAAGCGCACCGGCGTTCATCAGCTTGCGGCAGCGCTTCAGGAAATGCACCATCAACTTCTCCTCGGGGGCATATTTTGACGGATTGCGGTGCTCCCTCTCGATGAATTGCTTCACCTCTTCATACCGCTTCATCCACCTCTCGTCCTGTGTCATATCTCTTCTAAAACTGTAGATAATAAAGTAGATTTCCGCCAAAATGGATTTGAAAAAGGGGCCAGCGGAAGGCTGTTTCAAAGGTAAGCAAGTCTCGTCGGTTTTCAAAGTTTTTTGAAGATATTTTGAGTTTCTTTCACTCGATATGATGGCCCGGTCATATTGACCATAAAGGCCTTGTGGCCGAGCCGGTCAACCAGAGCAGAGCAAAGGACCTTATCCTTAATGATTTCCTCCCTGGGGAGGCTGGGAGGGGATATAGTGGAGGTCACAGCCGCGCAAGGTGCGGCAGTGGCCGGAACCAAGCCTTCTTTGTGCTGATGGCTGGTGCTG
>CAMZEI010000075.1 GCA_947305815.1 uncultured Bacteroidales bacterium
CCTTGGTGATGCCGAGTTTCTTCTCGACACCCAGCTCCACCGGCAGTCCGTGGGTATCCCAGCCTGCACGGCGGCGGACCTTGTAGCCCGTCATGGTCTTGTAACGGCAGACGGCGTCCTTGATGGAGCGAGCCATCACGTGATGGATGCCGGGCATGCCGTTGGCGCTCGGAGGGCCTTCGAAGAATATGAATTCAGGTGCTCCTTCGCGCAGGCTGAGCGACTGCCCGAATGCGTCTGATGCCTTCCAGTCGCGGAGGACTTCCTCTGCGACCTTTACCATGTCGAGGCCTTTGTACTCTTTGAATGTCATGATTTTTTCGTTACTTTTGTCTGCCGTTTAAAGAACTGCAAAGTTAACATTTTCCGACCTATTTACAAAGAGAGTGAATACCGTTGACATCATTATACTGATATGCTTCGTCCCCGCAATTTGGCAGGGAATCAGTAAGGGATTCATCGATCAGGTGGTGGGGATAGCCGCCCTGATCCTCGGGGTCTGGCTGGCCTTCCGTTTCTCATCTGCCGTAGGGGCCTGGCTGGCAGGCTATATCACCGTCAGCCCCCAGATAATGTCGGTAATCAGCTTCGCTGTAGTGGCTATCGTCGTGATGATAGTCCTCAACCTGCTGGGTAAGCTGATGACGAGCCTCGTCAAGATGGCCACCCTCGGATGGCTCAACCGCCTGCTCGGCCTGGCATTCTCCATAGCCAAGGCCGTATTGATTATCGGTCTGATAATCACGGTATTCGAAGGGCTCAACAACAGCTTCGCCATAGTGCCCAGGGAGTCCCTCGAGTCTTCAACTCTCTACTGCGGCATCAGGGATATATGCGCCACGGTCTTCCCGTATCTGAGGAGCCTGGTCACCCCTGCCGCACCTGCTGCTTCCGTAGATGCCTAGGATAATACTTATAGAGACCGCAACCGCACAGCTCTCCACCGCCCTGCTGGACGGGGAGGAGATAGTCGCGCGCAGGGTAAGCGCAGAGCCGCGCGCCCACGCCTCGATGACAGCTCCGTTTGTCGCCGAGATGCTCGCCGAAGGTGGCCTCCGGGTGCAGGACTGTGATGCCGTGTGCGTCAGCAAGGGTCCCGGCTCCTATACCGGACTCCGGGTTGGCTCCAGCACCGCCAAAGGCCTGTGCTTCGCGGCCGGGATACCGCTCATCTCCGTAGGGACGCTGGACGCCCTCGCATGGCAGGCCATCGGTGAAGGACTTCCCGAAGGATGCACGGCTATAATGCCTATGATTGATGCCCGGAGAATGGAGGTTTACACGGCGCTGTTCTCGACTGAGGGTGAGAGGCTTACGGAGGTAGAGGCTAAAATTATGGAGGGAGAGATTCCGGGTGGGGCCCGGAATGACAGTGGAGATTCCGGATCTCCGGCTTCGCCTTCGTCCGGAATGACTGTTTATATCGGTGACGGCGTAGAAAAGTGCCGGGAGATACTCGCCGGGGAGGCGGACAGGCGGAGCGGAATTTGGTCTCCCGGCAAACCTGTCCGGGAAATAAATTCCGGCCGCGCGTCTGCAAGACTCCGCCTCCCGGCGGAGGAATGGCTGAGACAAGAGTATCCGTTAGCAGAATCGATGGCGGTACCGGCTTTGAGGGCGTGGGACGAGAAAAGGTTCGAGAATACAGCGTACTTCGAACCTTTCTATCTCAAAGATTTCGTGGCGACCGTCGCCCGTAATCCCCTTCTCAGAACAAAATAGTGTTTTTCGTAATTAGCCAGCATCCAATACATTACAGAAAACGCATAGGGTAAATTCCCTATGCGTTTTCTGTAATAAATTCACTATAAAATAGTTATAAAAAACGGCTACTTCTTTTTAAGTAGGCGGGAGATTTCCTTGCGGAGGCCGGCGATGTCGGAGGCTCCGGAGGCAGTGAGGTCGCCGGAAGCTATGAGCATCGAGGTCGGGAGACTCTGGACGTTGTAGAGGCTGACAGCGGGAGAAGCCGCACCGAGACCGTCGCAGACATTGATCCAGGGCAGACCCTGTCCCTTGACACACGCAGCCCAGGCAGCCTTGTCGGTATCCAGACACACGGAATAAATCTCGAATCCCTTGGAGTGGAACTCCTTGTACAGGGGCATCAGGTTATCCAGATTGATCATCTTCTGCTCCGCATCCGAAGAATCCCAGAAATGCACCATTATTACCTTGGCCTCAACCGAGCTCAGGGCGACTTTCTGCCCGTCCATGCCGGGGAGATCGAGGTCAGGGAAGCCCAGCACCTGCGCACCGCGCAGTTGAGTGTTGATCTTGAGAATACTCTCCCTGCGGTCGGCCTCCATCCCAAGAGCCTTCACATAGATGGAGTTGGGATATACGGTCTGCAGCGAGTCACATGCCCTGCGGAAGAGCACCGCGTCAGTGTCCTGTGAGAAGATATAAGCCCCCTCTCCGAGGTTGCGATACATGACGGGGACAACCGAGAGCGAATAGGGATGCTCCATCACGAAGCGCACGCTCTGGCGGTAATAGTCGATGTAGAGCTTGTTGAGGGCTGCATTGTCAGAGGCGTCAGCGGCTTTGAGCATAGCTGCTGTGAACTCGGCGAAGGAGTCATCGGCCTGCTTGAGAGCGGATGAGCCTTCGGAGCCTGAGACCTCGTAATGACCCAGGGTATCGGCGGTCACGACAGCCTTCTCTCCCTTCTCGAGCAGGAGCCCTGCGAGGCGGGTATCTCCGTCGAACAGGTATATGAACTCGGGCTCGCCATCCTTGACATCAAGGGCATAACGGAAATGCCCCGCGCCATCGGTACGGACGGTGTCGAGCACCGAATAGGTATTGACATTGAGGAGTTTGACTACTATGTCACGCTCCGGAGCATCGGAGACGGTGCAGTCTATCGAAGTATTGCCCCTGCCGCAGGCGAGCAGCGCCATTGCGCAAAGGACGGGGAGTATCTTAGAGCTTTTCATATTCGCTGAGGATCGCAGCAGCCGTAGCGGCCATCTGCTCCGGGGTAAAGGAAGGCTTGGGAGACTTGCGGAAATCCAGGTCGCCCTCAGTCTGAAGGGGTACGAGATGTATGTGCGTATGAGGCACTTCCATGCCGAGCACAGCTACGCCTACACGCTTGCAGGGGATGGCTGCCTTGATGGCCTTGGCCACCTTGCCCGCGAACTCCCAGAGGCCTGCGTAAGTCTCGTGGTCGAGGTTGAAAATATAGTCGTCCTCTACATGCCTGGGGATCACGAGGGTATGCCCGGCAGCGAGGGGATTGATGTCGAGGAAGGCATAGAAGTCCTCGCTCTCAGCCACCTTGTAGGAGGGTATCTCTCCGGCGGCTATCTTGCTGAAGATTGTCATATCGAGATGTCGAGTATCTTGAACTGAAGGACACCGGAAGGCACCTGAGCCTCGACCACATCACCCTTCGCGTGGCCCATGAGGGCTTTGGCAATGGGAGTGGTGGCGGCGAGTTTGCCCTTGGCAAAATCGGCCTCGGTCTCGCCCACGATGGTGAATTCCATCACCTGATGAGCAGCGAGGTTCTCAACCTTGACGCGGGTGAGCATCTGCACCTTGTCGGCGCTGAGCTGCGAAGCGTCAACGACCTTGGCATTTGCCACGAGATTCTGCAGGTTGGCTATCTTGAGCTCGAGGAGTCCCTGCGCCTCACGCGCAGACTCATACTCGGCGTTCTCCGAGAGGTCGCCCTTCTCGCGGGCTTCTGCTATTGCCGCAGAGATCTTGGGGCGCTCTGCAAGCGCCTCGGCCAGCTCCTTCTTGATTTTTTCGAGCCCTTCCTGGCTCACATAATGTACTTCTGCCATATTTGATTATTAGTTTTCTTCGAACTTTGGATGCATTATCTCGGAATAGACGATGAGTTTCTCGGCCTCAGAGAGGTCGCGGAGGGCGCGCGGGCGTTGTGGAGCCGGGATGCTCTCGGCTGGGGCGGGCTTTTTTTCGCCCGCAACAGGCGAGACATTCCGGCGCGTGGGCGACCCGGAGCGATGCTCAATGGCACGGGCACCCTCCTCCGGGATAGGTTCCGACTCGCGCTTCGCTTGCCCGGAATGGATATTCAGAGGCACGTCCCGGCGCGCAGGCGCCTCCGGGGATTCCGGGGCAAGCCCGGAATGACTCACTGCAGAACCGGAATGACTCACTGCAGAACCGGTATCACCAGACAACTTTTTGCGGGCCTTCGCAGCGATGCCAGCAAAAAATAACCCGAAGGTAAGTATCGGGAAGAGTATGTCGAGAATATCTCTCATTCTATTTCTCCCGTAAAGATAATAAAATTATCCGTTTGTCCTCCTCCAGACGGGCGCGAAGTGCCTCAAAATTCTCAAAGCGAATCTCGTCACGAAGGCGGCGGATGAAGCTCACGGCCAAGTCCAGGCCGTATATATCCTCGTCGAACCCGAGGATGTGAGTCTCAGTCTTGCCGGCATGGTCGATGTTGGTCATCGACGGATAGCATCGTCCCTGCACGCAAGCCTGCGTGAAGTATGCGCCGGGGGCAGGCAGTACCTTGAGCGGCTCGTACATGCGGAGGTTCGCGGTCGGGAATCCTATAGTACGCCCCATGCGGTTGCCAGCCACTACGGCTCCGCGAAGCATGTAGGGCCTCCCGAGCATGGAAGCCGCATCCTCCACACGGCCCTCCAGCAGGGCGGTGCGGATACGGGTCGAAGATATCTCCTTTGAGTCAAAGTACTCGGGAGGCACCACTGCGGCGCCGAGGCCGAGGCGCCCAGCGAGTGCGGCGCTCTGATCGGGCAGCAGCAGGTCGGAGCCGAGACGGTTGTCATAGCCCAGCACGACGGCCTCGGCGCCAAGCGTATCTCTCACATAATCGGATAGATAGCGCTCCGCAGTCCAGGAGGCGAAGTCGGCATTGAACTCAAGGACCTCAACCCTGGACACTCCCATATCGAGCAGCAGGCGCTTTTTTTCTTCCTGCGAAGTGAGCAGCCCAAGGGACCTCGCATCCTGACGGAGCACGGCTCTGGGATGGGGCCAGAAAGTTACCACGACACTCTCCGTGCCGCGGGCCGAAGCCTCTGCAAGAAGAGTGTCGATAACTCGTGCGTGTCCGCGATGGACACCGTCGAAAAACCCTGTGGCGACTACAGCCATTTGACGAGCGGGAAGTCCTGACGGTGAGGCAGGAGAGGATTCTTGGGATAGATCCTCATGCCCACCTGGTACATACCCGTACGCTCAGGCAGCACCGTGGCCCTGAACTTGGCCACACTGCCCTTGCGGCTCACAAACTCGAACTGAGTGACTTCCTGGATGTGCTGGCGGCCCTTGGCATCGGTAGTCGTGAAGAGCATCTCGACTCCGATTTCCGAGGTCTTGAGTCCGCCGAGGTCGAGGACCACCTCGCTCCTCAGAGGATCGCCCTCAGAGAGGGTGTAGGAAGGATCAGGGCTGGTAGATGACAGCACCTTTATGCCATTCCACTCGGAGAGCACATGCTGCTTCCATGCTGCAATCTCGCGTGCGACCTTGTTGCCCTTGGCGGACAGCATGACGGTGCGCTCGAACTGAGGGATGTAGTACTGGTTGCAGTAGTCGGTAAGCATGCGGTTGGTGGTGAAGTTGGAAGCCACCAGGGCAATGGTATTCTTGATATAGCCTATCCACTTCTCTGAGCGGCCGGTACGGGGATCCACATTGTAGTAGTCGGGAGCGATTTCGTTCTCGATGGTGGTGTAGATGGTAGCGGCGTCGAGCTCGTTCTGATAGACAGCATCGTCGTAGGTGTTCTCGATGGGAAGAGCCCAGCCGGCGCCTTCCTTATAACCCTCGACCCACCATCCGTCAAGCACGGAGAAGTGCATGACGCCGTTCATCGCGGCCTTCTCGCCGGAAGTACCGGAGGCCTCGAGCGGACGGGTCGGGTTGTTCATCCAGACATCCACGCCCTGGACAAGACGCTTTGCAAGTGTAATGTCGTAGCCGGGGACGAAGATTATGCGACCCAGGAACCTGTCCTGCTTGGAAATCTCGATAACTCTCTTGATGAAGTCCTGACCGGCGCCGTCGGCAGGATGGGCCTTGCCGGCGAAGATGAACTGCACGGGACGCTCGGGGTTGTTGACTATTGCATCAAGCCTGTCGAGGTCGCTGAACAGCAGGGTAGCCCTCTTGTAAGTCGCGAAGCGGCGGGCGAATCCTATGGTGAGGACATCGGCGCGCAGGCGCTTCTTGATCGTAACTATCTCACTGGGAGAATAATGGCTGGAAACTGCAGGGTTGGACAGGCGTTCGCGTACGGCTCCGATGAGCTCCGCCTTCACAATCTTGCGCACCTGCCATATATCCTCGTCGGCGACATTGTAGATACCTTCGAAGCAGCGCTTGTCATAGTGGTGTGTCTGGAACTCGGGGCCGAAGACATATGAATGTAGATCCTTCCACTCCTTGGATGCCCATGTCTGGTAGTGAACGCCGTTAGTTACATAGCTGATGAACAGCTCCTCAGGCAGATACCCGGGGTACATACCCGCAAAGATATCCTGGCTCACGCGGCCGTGCAGCATCGAGACGCCGTTGACGTTCTGGCTGAGGTTGGCGGCCAGTACGCTCATTGAGAACTTCTCGCTGTGGTTGCCCGGATTGGCGCGTCCAAGTGCAATAAGAGTATCCCAGTCTATGCCGAAGCGGGC
>CAMZEI010000076.1 GCA_947305815.1 uncultured Bacteroidales bacterium
TCAAGGTCGTCAAGAACAAGATGGCCCCTCCTTTCAAGAAGGCGGAATTCGACATTGTCTTCGGTGAGGGTATCTCCCACAGCGGTGAGGTGCTTGACCTCGGAGTCGAGCTCGGAGTGATCGAGAAGAGCGGCTCCTGGTTCTCCTACAACGGCGAGAAACTCGCCCAGGGCCGTGAGGCAGCAAAGCAGCTGCTCAAGGACAATGCAGAGCTCTGCGCCGAGATAGAATCCAGGATCCGTGAGGCAATTAAGGCTGTAAACGACTGATGGGTAAGGTTATACTGACAGGCGACCGCCCTACCGGCAGGCTTCATATAGGCCATTATGTAGGTTCGCTGCGCCGCCGCGTGGAGCTTCAGGACAGCGGGCAGTTCGAGAAGATATTCATAATGATTGCCGATGCGCAGGCCCTTACGGACAACGCAGACAATCCCGCCAAGGTGCGTCAGAACATCTTCGAGGTGGCTCTTGACTATCTGTCGGCAGGTCTGGACCCGGAGAAGTCCAATATCTTCATCCAGTCCCAGATAAGCGAGCTGACGGAGCTCACATTCTTCTACAACAACCTGGTGACAGTCCAGCGCCTGCGCCGCAATCCTACGGTCAAGCAGGAGATGTCCCTTCGAGGATTCAACGACGAGGATGAGGCCGACAACAAGGCCGGCATCCCCGTCGGCTTCTTCTGCTACCCCATAAGCCAGGCGGCGGACATCACGGCATTCAAGGCTACGACTGTCCCCGTGGGCGAGGATCAGGCTCCCATGCTTGAGCAGACCCGCGAGATAGTACATAAGTTCAACTCGACCTATGGTCCCGTGCTGGTGATGCCGGAGATACTGCTGCCGGACAATTCGGCGTGTCTGCGCCTGCCCGGCACTGACGGCAAGGCTAAGATGAGCAAGTCTCTGGGCAACTGTATCTACCTCTCCGACTCTGCTGAGACCGTGGCAGAGAAGGTGCGCGGCATGTACACCGATCCCCTGCACCTGCAGGTCTCTGATCCCGGGCATGTGGAGGGTAACACGGTGTTCACCTACCTCGATGCATTCTGCCGTCCGGGCGATTTCGAGCGCTTCGGCGACTGCTTCAAGGGGCGCAAGGCTTCTTTCGAGTTCCACAGTCTGGACGAAGTCAAGCGCCAGTATGAGGCCGGCGGACTTGGGGACGTGATGATCAAGAACTTCCTCACTGCCGTGCTCAACGACACTCTGGAGCCCATCAGGGTACGCCGCGCTGAGCTCGAGAAGGACCTCCCGTATGTGTACGAGGTGCTTCGCAAGGGTACAGAGGCTGCCCGAGAGGTGGCTGCGCAGACTCTTGCCGAGGTCAAGGCCGCAATGAAAATCAACTACTTCGATCCCGGCATGCTGGATGTCATGATCAGGGAACGTAACGGACAATAATTTAATACAAGCGATATGATGAAACGTTTTTCATTTTTCTTTTTGGCTGCGGCACTGCTTGTCGCATCTTGCTCCTCGCCGGCCAGCAAGGACGTTGAGGTGATTGCACCCTATGTCACCAGCATAGTCAGCGTGGAGAAGCCCGGCGATGCATGGGTTACCGTGAATGTGGCTCTCCGCAACAATACCGAGGAGCCCGTCGAGGGCACTCTCAAGTGCAAGCTCGCAGGCGGATATTTCGAGATGCCAGTCGGCCCTATCGAAGCAGGAGAGACTGTAAATCTTGCTGTCGACAGCAAGCAGATGCCCGGACTGCACCTCAGCAAGGCCTCCATCTGGAATACCTGGGATACCGGCAAGACAGCCCTGTATGACCTCTCGGTGGAATTCCGCACCGCTGAGGGCCTCGCGGATGAAGTCAAGACCACTTTCGGTATCCGTGAGCTGTCCTCCCGCATGGACCGCAAAATGGACAAGGCACTCTATCTCAACGGAGCTCAGCTTGATGTCCGTGGAGTGATGCTCCCCGAGCCCGAGGTATCTGTACTTGCCAAGCTCCAGTCCCTCGGTTTCAATACTGTCCGCATCCCTGCGGAGGCAGAAGTATCCGAGGAGTTCCTCAATGAGTGTGATGTCAAGGGTTTCATCGCTATAATCAGTCTTAACGGCAAGTCTGAGGAAGACATCCTCGCGCTCCGTCATCACCCCTGCGTTCTGGCATGGCATGACGGTGAGGAAGGCAGCCTCCCTGAAGGCTACAAGTCGATATGCCTCTGCTGCATGGAGACTCCCGCTGCCTGCTACGGCAATGATGCCCACGGTTTCTACGCCTATGTCGGACTCCCCGAGGAAGGCGAGAAGGAGGAGGAAGTACGCGTCATGTTCGAGTCTTTCCGTCTCCTCAAGCCCGCGGTGAAGGGTTACATCCTCTCCGCAGTCCCCGCCGGCTCTCAGCTTGAGGCCCTCAAGGCAGCTTCCCAGCCCGTACAGCTCATCTACAACTACGCAGACCGCCAGATCTGGGCAGTCAGCGACAAGGGCGGCAAGGTCGGATACGAGATTAAGTTCTCCGATGCCGAAGGCAGGCCCGTCGACAGCATCGAAGGCTCTGTCAAGGTAGAAGCCGGCGTGCCCGCAGTGGCAGCCGCAGTGCCTTCCGAAGAGGTAGCAGTCGTGGAAGTGGCTCTCAAGGGCAAGCCCGCCAGGAAGTACAGTCTGTAAAACACGGTTAATAATAGCCATATGATTGATAACCAAGTAGTTCACGCGTATGAGAACATACCTGCGCAGATTCGCGAAGACGAAGCCCAGGCATGTCATGAGATTGCTGATATCATCGTCGAGGGGATAAAGGCCTCCCATGGAGACTTCAAACTGGGTCTCACCGCCGGCCGTACCCCTCTGTCTCTCTACAAGGAACTCGTCTCGCGCCACAAGGCTGGTGAAGTCAGCTTCGCCGGTGTCAAGGTGTTTGCAATTGACGAGTATTACCATGCTACCGGACATGCAGCTCAGGACCGCAACCGCAAGCTGCATGAGGACCTGCTCGACCACATAGATATCGCTCCCGGCAATTTCTTCGTACCGGGAGGCGACGACTATGCGGAGTTTGATGCTATGGCTGAGGGGCTTGACCTCATCGTAATCGGCGTCGGCCCTCAGGGACAGATTGGCTTCAATGAGGCCGGCTGCAATCCCAAGAGCCGCACCCGCGCAGTGGCCCTCTCATACAATGCCCGCAAGTACCACGCCCGCGGATTCAACGGCAGCCTCGCAGACACTCCCAAGTCGGGTGTCACGATGGGTGTCGCCACTATCGCTTCCGCCAAGAAGATTGTCCTCATGGCATGGGGTGAGTCCAAGGCAGACGCTGTGAAGGCACTTGTCGAGGGTCCCTCTTCGTCAGCCTGCCCCGCATCGCTCCTGCAGGGACACCGCAACATCTGCATCTATGTCGATGCCAACTCAAGCGAGAAACTCGTGAGGGTCGAGTCTCCCTGGCTCGTAGGCTCTTGCAACTGGGATGATCCCAAGATGGTCCGCACTGCAGTTGTCTGGCTCTGCGAAAGGGTACACAAGCCCATACTCAAGCTTGAGCTGCAGGACTACCTGGCAAATTCACTTGGTGAGCTTGTCGAAGCCAAGGGCCCCTATGACATGATCAACATCGGGGTGTTCAACGAGCTTCAGCACACTATCACCGGCTGGCCGGGAGGCAAACCCAATGCCGACGACAGCACCCGCCCCGTGAAGTCAACTCCGTTCCCCAAGAGGGTCGTGATATTCTCGCCCCATCCTGACGACGATGTCATCTCTATGGGCGGTACATTCATCCGCCTCGTGGAGCAGGGACACGACGTCCATGTGGCATACGAGACTTCCGGCAATGTGGCAGTGCACGACGATGTGGTGGTCCAGCATATTGACGCTGCCCGTGAGCTGGGTTACGGCGACCGCATGGATGAAGTCGAGAAGATTATAGCTTCCAAGGTCCCCGGCGAGCCTGAGCCCAGGCCTCTGCTTGAGCTTAAGGGAGCAATCCGTCGCTCGGAGGCCCGCGGAGCCGTGCGTTCCTTCGGCCTCAATCCCGACACCAACGCTCATTTCCTCAATCTGCCTTTCTATGAGACCGGCGGCATCAAGAAGTCCCCTCGTACCCAGAAGGACATAGATATTATCAAGGCTCTCCTGCAGGAGATTAAGCCTCACCAGATATACATGGCAGGCGACCTCGCAGACCCTCACGGCACGCATCGCGTGTGCACCGAGGCTGTCCTGGAGGCCCTTAAGCAGCTCTCAGGAGAGGCCTGGATGAGCGAATGCGTCTGCTGGCTGTACCGCGGAGCCTGGATGGAGTGGGAAATCGGCAAGGTGGACATGGCAGTCCCTCTTAGCCCCGGCGAACTCATCAAGAAGCGTCACGCCATCTACCGTCACCTCTCGCAGAAGGACATCATGCCCTTCCCCGGTGACGATCCGCGTGAGTTCTGGCAGAGGGCTGAGGAGCGTACCCAGAACACCGCCCGCCGCTACAACGACCTCGGCATGGCTGAATACCAAGCCATGGAAGTCTTCGTCCGGCTGTAGCTAGTCATTCCGGGCCCCACCCGGAACCTCCAACGCGTCGAAACGAGCCCTATCTATACGGGGGAGCAGTACGCTCCCCCGTACCCCCTGGCCTTTACTCCCTTTCCGTATTTTGCTGACGCAAAATACCCGGGTACGGCCTGTCGCCTGATGGCGACCTTCGCTTCGCTCATAACCCTGGCTCATTCCAACTCCACAACGCCCTCGCGCTACACATAGTCATTCCGGACGAAGCCCGAAGGGCGTAGATCCGGAATCTAATAGTATTTGGACGCGCAGCTGTGCGTTTTACACGTTTTATTGACAGCTTCGCGCCCAGGGGGCGCACAACTTCACAAATCCTGCCCTTTTCCGACACTTCCGCGCCCTATGACTTTATGATATATTGTAATCTGTGTTTCTTTTTATATATTTGCAGAAGTCATGGGATATGACTTTAGGCAAAGCGGCAGACACTGAGAGATTCTGTGCCTGCCGCTTTTTTTATTGTACATTCAGATATCCTTTTATAAAGGCATCCGGGTAGTGGAATTTCGACTCGCGATCGTGGAACTTGACGATGAGGAATTTGTCGTCCAGAGCCATGACTTCGCCGGGGCCAAGGCTTTTGTGGATGACGGTATCGCCGACCTGCAGACACTCCCATGGGGCCAATGCCTCTGGCTCTGAGTCCGGAACTGCTAATGCGTCTGAGCCAATTCCTTCGTCATTCCGGGCTTGACCCGGAATCGCTGCTTTAGCGATGTCGATGGCGGTATCCCAGAGGCCGATAACCGTCCCGGTGTGTTTATCGATACCGGTGTATTCCAGGGAGGAGTCCTCGTAGCGTTTAAACTTATATACTGCGTCGTTCATCAACTCGCTGTTGAATACGCCAAGGCTGACCAGCAGGCTGAAATCCTTGAGGGTGAGGCCTGTGACTTTTCGGAATAGTTCCGGCTCCAACTGCTCAATAACATCCTTCAGGCAGTATTCGCGGAAGTCTGTGAGGTACATAAAGACAGGAATGCGGGTAGCAAACTTGATGAGTTTCTCTTGGATCTCTTTGCGTTTGCTCTTGTATTCTTTCTCCTCCTCGGTAAGTTCTTTCTTCTGCTTCGGGGTGAGGTCGTCGCCTTTCTCCTTCTTAGTGTTCTTGACGTGCTCGGTCTTGTTGATGATGGTCTCGATGTCGGAATTCAGGTTACGGAATCCTTCAATGTTCATCAAGGCCTTCATGGCCTCAGGATTGTTCATCAGGCGCTGGAGAGTGGCATTATCCACATTGACCAGCACGGCGCTCTCCCAGCGACGGGCAAGGAGCGTGGCGGTGGTGCCGCTCATCGCCATATCGAGCACGCCGGCGGCGTCAATTTCCTTCATCGAAGAACCATCGAAGGCCAGGATGGGCAGGAACTTAATGAACTGCTCCACCTTCTTCTCGGGGTTGCTCTCGTGGACATTGAGTTGGCAACTGTATTCTTCTACCTGACGGAGTGCCCGATTAGGGGCGAAATCAAACACGTAGCAGAATGGCTTGAGAATCAGTTCCTCGCCCCATTCATCCTTTGTGGTCCAGGGAGACTGGACGCGAAATGCTGCTTGGAAATAAGTCTCCGGAGAGGTGGTGTTGCGCAGCATCAGAATGCCGGTCCAAGGCTTCACGGTGACGCCAGTGGAGAGTTTGCCGCAGGAGAGCGTGATTGTCTTGGTCTGCTGCGGGTCTTCCATCGCATTGTAAACCGGCTCTACAGCCTGTGCGCCCATCCCCGCCTCATTACCGGCAGCGACAATGACATTATACTCGTCGTAGAAACGGTTACAGCGTTTCTTTAGTAATTTTGCTATTGCCCGGCAGGCGGCAACAGACGGGAGGAACCAATAGGTGTGCTGCAGGTAGCTGAGCAGACGGGCATCAGAGAACGGCATAGGCGGCTTTTCCGTGCCCAATTTGA
>CAMZEI010000077.1 GCA_947305815.1 uncultured Bacteroidales bacterium
TATCATCAACATCGCTTCGATGTACGGTCTGGTGGGCAACCTCATCTGCGGCAGCTCCCCCTACCATGCAGCAAAGGGCGGCGTCGTGAACCTCACCCGCGCACTCGCAGCTGAATGGGGCAAGTACGGCATCACCGTCAACAGCATCTGCCCCGGTTACTTCTACACCGACCTCACCACCGCAACCCTTGACAGCGACTACTTCCAGGCTATCGCCAAGCAGAGCATCCCTCTTGGACGTTACGGCAAGCAGGGTGAGCTCGACACCTGCGCCCTCTTCCTCGCGAGCCCGGCTTCGACTTATGTCAATGGCCAGAACATCGCAGTGGACGGCGGTTACACCTGTATCTAAAATGGAAGGAGATTCCGGCTCTTCGGCCGGAATGACTATAAGAGAGTGGCTGGGGGACATCTCCCGGCCACTCTCGTAATATACCGTCAATCATACCATTAACAGTCATTCCGGACGAAGCCCGAAGGGCGAAGATCCGGAATCTCTCATTTGATGCCGTATCAATGGAATAATTATTAAATTTGCAAGAATACTAAAACTGCTATGACAATTACAATGATTATCGAACTGCTGATCGTGCTGGCCGCGCTGTATGTCGGCTCGCGATACGGCAGCCTGGCGCTCGGCGCCATTTCGGGCATAGGCCTGGCGATACTGGTGTTCGGCTTTGGACTTAAACCCGGCACCCCTCCTACGGACGTCATCTATATAATCATTGCAGCAGTGACCTGCGCCGGCACCCTGCAGGCCTCAGGCGGTATGGACTGGATGATACAGATTGCGGAGAAGATGCTCCGCAAGCATCCGGACCACATCACCTTCCTGGGCCCGCTCGTGACCTTCTTCCTCACGGTCCTCGTCGGTACCGGCCATGTGGTATATACCATAATGCCTATTATCTGCGACATCTCGCTCAAGAAGGGCATCCGCCCCGAGCGTCCCTGCGGCGTATCCTCGATAGCTTCTCAGGTCGGTATCACCTGCTCGCCCATAGCCGCGGCGGTGGTGGCGTTCGTCACCATCTCCAATGCCAACGGGTTCATGCTCTCAATACCTCAGGTGCTGATGGTGACCATCCCCGCCTGCGTATGCGGACTGATGTGCGCCTCTCTGGCTTCGTACCGCCGTGGCAAGGATCTCGACAAGGATCCCGACTTCCTGCGTCGCAAGGCAGATCCCGAGCAGTACGCCTACATGTACGGCAACTCCGCCACCACGCTTGACAAGGAGATTTCGAGCTCCGCCAAGGCAAGCGTGTTCGTGTTCCTGGGCTCCCTGCTGGTGATAGTGTGCTTCGCTTTCTTCCAGATGATACATACCGCTGACGGAGCGACCCTTGCCGCCGCCATGAAACTCCCCAAGATGAATATCTGCATTCAGATAATCATGCTCATGGCGGCCGCGGCCAATATCATGTTCTGCAAGGCTTCGCCCAAGAAGGCGGTTGCCGGAGCGGTCTGGCAGTCCGGAATGGTGGCCGTAGTGGCTATCTACGGCATCGCCTGGCTGGCGGATACTTATTTCGGCAACTACATGGACCAGATGAAGATGATGCTCAGCGACCTGGTCAGCTCATATCCCTGGAGCATTGCGCTGGTGTTCTTCCTCGTGAGTGTGCTGATTAACTCGCAGGGCGCCGTGGTCGTGGCGATGCTGCCGCTGGCTTACGAGCTGGGAATCGCCGGCCCTGTGCTGCTGGGAGTGCTGCCGAGCGTCTACGGATACTTCTTCATCCCCAACTACCCTTCGGATATTGCGACGGTCAACTTCGACCGTTCCGGCACGACGGTGATAGGCAAATACCTTCTGAACCACAGCTTCATGATGCCGGGGCTCATATCGGTGATAGTGTCCACAATCATCGGCTACCTTATCACCAACGTATTCTTCGCAGGGTATTTCAGCTCGCTGATACAATAAAGACATTCCGGGCCCCACCCGGATACTCATCGCACGACAAGGTACCGTGCGATGCCGCCGAGAGCATCCCTGAAGGGCGACTCCGGCAGTGAAGTCAGGGCGTCGAGAGTGCAGTTAATCTGCTCCTCCAGCGCCCTGGCTGCGTATTCTACCCCGCCGCGGGAGAGCACGAATCCGGCGATCTCGCCACAGTATTCGGGGTGACTGTCGATGTCTGCAACCATGCCTCGGATGCGGGCCTCTTCGTCGCAGCCCTTGAGGGCCCCCAGCAGGGGGAGGGTAATCTTGCGTTCTGCAAGGTCCTGTCCCACGGGCTTGCCCAGTCCGGAGGGGTCGCCGTAATCCAGGATGTCGTCGCGTATCTGGAAGGCTATCCCCAGGGCCCTGCCGATGCTTCCGGCCGCCTCGTAGAGTCTGCCGTCAGCGCCCGCGGACAGGGCCCCGGTGAGGCAGCTGACTTCGAACAGCGAAGCCGTCTTGTCATAGATTATCGTGTAGTAGTCCTCCTCGGTGGTGTCGCCCGCCGCGGCCTTCTCCATCTGGAGCATTTCGCCCTCGGCAAGGTGCGAAAGGGTCGATGAGTAGAGCTTGATGGCCTCGTCCCGATGTGCTGTACCGATGACGAGTCTCACCATCGCGGACAGCCAGAAGTCCCCGACCAGCACAGCTGGCGAGGGACCCAGCGTCGATGCCAGGGTGGGCTTGCCGCGGCGCGTGTCCGCCCCGTCTACGACATCGTCATGCAGCAGAGTCGCGTTGTGCAGGATTTCTGCCGCAGCGGCATATTTGGCGCTGTCCTCGCTGATGCCCCCGAGCGCACCCGCCATGAGCAGGCTAAGCAGGGGACGAAGCTGCTTGCCGCTGCTGCGCAGCAACGACTCATTAAGATTGTCAAGTAGCTTGATGTCGGAGTGAAGCGCCTCACGGACCAGTCTCTGATAGTCGGTCCAAGCGCTTCCAAGCAAAGATATTGCATTCTCCAGGACCATTTGTAGCGGGGGTGGGGCATGATCCCACGACCTCCGGATTATGAATCCGACGCTCTAGCCAGCTGAGCTACCCCGCCATTGGGACCGCAAAAATAGAAAAAATCTTTATTATCACCAACTTTATATGCGACCCGTTGTTATTTCCCTGCGCTGAGGCGGCTTATGAGCTCGTCCCCCAGGGCTTCCTTGGCCTTGATATGGTCCAGGACGGCCGTCACGAAGGCGTTGGATTCGAAGTCGCCGCGGACCTGCTCGAAGTCCAGCTCCTTGTCCTCCTTGGTGCCGTCCGCGCCGAACCCTGTCATGGATGCCAGGTTGAACTCTTTGCGCGCATCTTCGTACAGTATGCGGTCGAGACCGATTACCGCTTCCTTCCATTTTTCCACAATGGAAATGACTTCAGCAGAGGTTATGGTATCCGGGTCAATACCGAAGAACGGCTTGTACTGCTCCCTGGCCCAGGTCCACTCGTAGGTGTAGTAGCTCTGGTGAATATCGGCGAAGCGCGCATTAAGGGCCTCCACATCGGCAAACTCCCCCTTCTCTATACGGTCCATTACATCTTCGATTACCGCCTTGGGTGCTATCATGCCGCTCATATCTACCCAGGGGCCGGTGCCCTCGGCAATTTCTGGCGCGAGCGCTGCCCTTATCATGTCGTCAGACGCTCCGGCGGGGAGGTCCTCCAGCTTCTTAATGAGCGAATTCCCGAGGAACTTGGTTATGGCCGTCTGGTAGAGCTCAATACCGTGCCTCAGGGAGCTGTTCTTAATCTTGGCGCTGTGAAAAGAATACACATCGGATAGCTCTCCCGAGGAGTACTGCAGGTTCTTGAGCAGCTCGATGCCCTTGAGCATTTTCTGTATGGTGAAGGGACTCAGAAGGTTGAAGTTGACGTTGTCCAGGCGGTCCGGGTCGCGGCGCCCGTCGCGCTTGGGCCATTTCTGAGCATCCCTTATGGTGCCGACGCTTCGCAGATTGACCGCCGGGACAAGGTAAGTGGTGTTGTTCTGCTCGATCAGGTACGAGAAGGGCAGGTTGGTGGTATCGGAATGCGCGACATGGCGGCCCATTACGAGTGAAAATGCTCCCACACGTGCAGGCCAGAGGATATAGGAGTCGGAAGCCGTCTTGGCTCCGCGCTCGAGTATGCCCTGGTGGATGGGCCCCAGCTTGTACATATGATTGCTCTGGTTGGAGCCGCTGCCGGCGTTCATAAACGAGAACATGCCTGCGATGAGGAGCGTACTCTTATGGTGAGTTACAGTGAAGGGACCGGCGAAGATGGCGCAGGCCTCGCCGTTCTCTCCCTGGCAGTTGGAGAAGAACAGGGAGTCAGTGGCGCTGTACCCGTGTCCGAAATGGCAGCTCTGCCCGATGAAGCACTTGCCTATGGTGGTGTTGTCCTCGACCGAAGACCCGCTGCAGATTATGAAGTCGTCGGCTATCACTCCGTGGCCGATGCACACGGGAGCACTGGCGTTGCTCACCACGGTCCCGTTGCGCAGGCGGCTTGCTCCGCTTACGACAGCGTGGTCACCGATACATACTCCGTTGATATAGCGGGTGTTGCGTATGGTTACATGGGAGCCGATACGGCCGACGGTACTCTTCTTTTCGGAAGCATATCGGGAGGCGAGCTCGTTGAGGTGGGCTATTGCCTCCGGGCGATGCCGGTACATTGTGAGCATATAGGCCACTTGTGCGCTCAGGCGCTCGTAAATGCGGACTTCGCGGCCGCCGGTCTCGTTCATCACCGAGACTTCGACCCCGTTGCCGAAGCTGCATTCGCCCTCCACGTACATCAGGTCAACATTCTCGATGCATGACTCCTGCCCTATGTCATAATTGGCAATGTAGTTGGAGATGTTCTCAATCAGGCAGTTGTCCCCGACGCTGACATTGCTGAGGGACGCAAAGCGTATCCCTGAGGGCTTGCGGATTCCGCCAGGCAGGATGATGTCCTTGTCGAAGGTCCCCAGTCGGACGCTGCCAAGGAAATTCACGCACTGCAGGCGTGAAGTGTCGAGTACCTTTGCCGAGGTAAGCACCTCGGACCAGTCGCGGGCCTTGCATCCGGCTGCCTCAAGAGCCGAGATTTCCGATGGGTTAAGTTTCCTGCATTCCATAAAAGCAAAAGTACTAACATTTTTAAAAAATGCTTATCTTTGCTTCCCGAAATCAATCATTACGCATATGAATTTACGTGACATCAAAAAGGACATCGAGTATATCCTGAGTGCATTTGTTGAGGATTGCTCCATTTTCGTTACCGTCAACCCCAAGGCTTCCGAGGATAAAGTGGCCGGTCTCATTGACGAGGCTGTGGCTCTCTATAACGACCTGCGGGGCAAGGTAGGAGCCAAGAAGGTAGAGGGTTCCAGGAAGCTTTATTACATGGACCTTCGCAAGGAGCTCCTGGAGAAGACCGACGCCCTTTATGAGAAGCTCAGCGCAGCGGTGAAGACCGCCGGCGAGGAGGCTCCCAAGGCCGAGAAGCCCGCTGCAGCAAAGAAGCCCGCAGCCAAGAAGGCTCCCGCAAAGAAGGCTGCCGAGGCCCCCGCAGAGGAGGCTCCCAAGGCTGAAAAGAAGCCTGCTGCCAAGAAGCCCGCTGCTGAGAAAAAGCCTGCCGCCCCCAAGAAACCCGCGGCAAAGAAGGCTCCCGCAGCCAAGAAAGCTGAGTAATACGGGATTACCCAAAAAATAGGGCCGCCTTTAGGCGGCCTTTTTTTGTTCGTGGATATTTGTTAAATTTGCAAACTATGCGCAAACTACAAATAGCACTGCTCCTGTCGCTGCTCGCACTCACCTCGTGTGATGCGATTTCTTCGCTGATCCACGACGACCAGATTGTGGC
>CAMZEI010000078.1 GCA_947305815.1 uncultured Bacteroidales bacterium
CTTGAGACCCTGGATGACCTCATACATTTCTACCCTTTCAGATATATAGACCGCACCCGCATCCACAGGATTGCGGAGATTACGCCCGATCTTGCTTCAGTGCAGATACAGGCGCGCGTGTACAGTCTCAACGAAGTACCGGGCAAACGCCTCTCCGTGATTGTGGAGGACGACAGCGGCCGGATGGAGCTGGTGTTCTTCAAGGGTATCAAGTGGACCAAGGAGAAACTGGTCCCCGGGTGCGAGTTCGTGTTTTTCGGCAAGCCCCAGGCTTATGGGAACAAGATTAATATAGTCCATCCCGAGATAGACCCTCCGCAGCAGCCCGGCGAGGGCGGCGGCCTCACGGGAGTATATCCTTCGACTGAGAAGATACGCACCGCCGGTATCACCGGCAAGGTCATCTGCCGCATGATGGCTGATGCCCTCTCGCTATGTCAGTCCGAGCTCGTGGACACGCTTCCTGATTATATTCTGAAGGACCGCGGCCTGGTGCCTCTGCGCTACGCCCTGCATAACATCCATTTCCCCAAGGACTCTTATGCTCTGCAGAAGGCCCAGTACCGCCTCAAGTTTGAGGAACTGTTCCTGCTGCAGCTGAGTCTGCTGAAGCATAAATATATCACAAGCCGCGCGTCCCACGGACTTAGAATGGAGAAAGTGGGGGACGATTTCCATGCCTGCTACAAAGCGCTGCCTTACGAGCTCACAGGAGCCCAGAAGAGAGTCATACACGAGATAAACGATGACCTGCGCAGCGGCTCGCAGATGAACCGCCTGCTGCAGGGGGACGTGGGCTCGGGCAAGACCCTCGTGGCCGTACTCAGCTGCCTTATAGCGCGCGGCAACGGTTACCAGAGCTGCATCATGGCTCCCACCGAAGTGCTCGCGCAACAGCATTACAGGACTATCTCCCGATATCTGGAGCCGACTTCGGCTCGCTGCGCCCTGCTTACAGGAAGCACCACTGCCCGCGAGAGGCGTGAGATTCACGCTGGGCTCGAGGACGGCAGCATTTCGATACTTGTTGGTACGCACGCCCTGATTGTGGACGATGTGCGCTTCGCCAACCTAGGCTTCGCCGTGATCGACGAGCAGCACCGATTCGGAGTGGAGCAGCGCTCCAAACTCTGGTCCAAGCGCACTGACGGCTGCCTGCCCCATGTGCTTGTGATGACGGCAACTCCCATACCCCGCACTCTTGCGATGACCCTTTACGGCGATCTGGAAGTGTCGGTTATCGACGAGTTGCCGCCCGGCCGCAAGCCGGTGAAGACCGTGCTCATCACCCCCGGCCGCAAGCCGGAGATGTACAAGTTCATCGCCAGGGAGATTGCGGCCGGGCGGCAGGTGTTTGTAGTCTTCCCGACCATATACGAGAACAACAAGCTCAATGTCACCAATGTAGAGCATGGTTACGAGGAGATAGTCTCCCGATTCCCCATGGACAAGGGCTACAAGGTCGCGATAGTCCACGGTCAGCAGACCAACGAAGTTAAGAACTTCAATATGGATGCTTTCGTAGCGGGCCGGGCACAGATACTGGTCTCGACTACCGTAATAGAAGTCGGGGTCGATGTCCCCAACGCTACGGTGATGGTGATTGAGTCGGCCCAACGCTTCGGCCTCAGCCAGCTCCATCAGCTGCGCGGACGCGTCGGCAGGGGAGCGGAGCTGTCCTGGTGCGTATTGGTGCGTGACCCCGAGACCTCCAAAGATGCCCTTCGCCGTCTCGAACTGATGACCGCCACAAATGATGGCTTCGAAATTGCAGAGGAAGACATGCGCATGCGCGGCCCCGGCGACCTCGAGGGGACGCAGCAGAGCGGACTGCCCATAGAGCTGGGGATTGCCTCGCTCGCCCGGGACGGACGCCTGCTCGAGGAGGCGCGCGCTTATGCAACAGCGGTGCTGGAAGCAGACCCCTCGCTGTCGGAGCCTCGCAACGCCCCGCTTGCGGCAGCTCTGCGCTCAGGCAAGTACAATATGAAAGATTTTAGCAAAATATCATGAACAAAGGATTGAAAGTGGCCTGCATACTCGCTGTATGCGCACTCGCGGGCTTCGGTATCGGAACCCTAATCGGCAAATCAATGAAAGACTCCAACAACTCCAAGCACTACATCCCTCAGCCGGAAATCAGCATCTCCGACGGTGTCATGACTCCCGAGGCTCTGCTCGCTTTCGGCCGCGTGGGTGACCCTCAGCTCTCCCCGGACGGCAAGACCATACTCTACGGGGTGTCGTACAATTCGATAGCGGACAACGCATCCTGCCGCAACCTCTATGTCTGCAATGTGGACGGCTCGGGCCGCCGCCAGATCAGCCGCTTCGCGCAGAGCGTATCCAACGCCCGCTGGTCCGCAGACGGGAGCGAGATTTTCTTCCTGCAGGGAGGTCAGCTCTGGAAGGCTCCATACAAGGCCGGCAAGCTTGGCCGCAAGGTGTGCCTCAGCGATGTGCCCGCCGGGATTTCGGAGTTTAAGATTTCTCCCGATTTCTCCAAGATTCTGTATCTCAGCACTATCAAGAATACCGCCCTGGTGCAGCCGGTTGACACCGATCCCGCCCTCGACAAGGCACAGGCCTTCGCAACTGAGGATCTGATGTACCGCCACTGGGACCATTGGGTGACCGAAGTTCCCCGCAGCTATGTCGCACCTCTGGGTGAGAAGATTACCCCCGAGAATTCTGTCGACATCCTCGGCGACGAGCCTTTCGAACTTCCTGCCGAGCCTTTCGGCGGCGCAGAGCAGCTGGACTGGAGCCCCGACGGACGCTATGTCGCCTACAGCTGCCGCAAGCTTACCGGCAAGCAGTACGCTTTCAGCACCAATACTGACATATTTATATATGATACCAAGACCGGAGAGACCGTGCCCGTCACCTGCGGAGGCGGTTATGACACCGATCCCGTCTGGAGCCCCGACGGCAGCCGCCTCGCCTGGATATCCATGCCTCGCGACGGTTATGAGGCTGACCAGCAGAGGCTGCTCGTGGCTGAGATTAGTTTGGGCGAGGGTGTCCCTGCAGCAGGGGAGATCAAGTGGCTCAGCGCGGCCCTCGACCGCGATGCAGCCGGTATCTTCTGGACTCCCGACAGCAAGGCCGTCATTTACAATGTGATGACTGACGGCAAGCAGGCCCTTTACTGCAGCTCCGCCGACGGCAGCGCAGAGCCAGTGAGACTCACTTCCGCTGACTGGAACTACGACTTCTTCTCTCCTTTCGGCTGCTCGGAAGACGCTTCGGTGCTCTATGCCAGCTACTACTGCATCAATTTCCCTGTAGAGCTTGTGAGCATCGACCTCGCCGCCGGCACTTTTGCGCAGATAAGCAATGAGAACGGTCACATACTTGCCCAGCTCGACGAGATAGGTCAGGAAGAAGTCTGGATCAAGACCGTGGACGGCAAGGATATGCACTGCTGGCTGCTCTATCCTCCTCATTTCGACGAGTCCAAGGTCTATCCTGGAATAGAGATAGTCCTCGGTGGCCCTCAAGGAACCAATTCCCAGGACTGGAGCTACCGCTGGTGCTATCGTCTCATGGCCCAGCAGGGTTATGTGGTGATACTTCCCAACCGCCGCGGCACCACCGCTTTCGGCCAGGAGTGGAAGGAAGAGATCTCCGGAGACTATCCGGGTCTCAATATGCAGGATTACCTCAGCGCCGGCAAGTGGCTGAAGGCCAAGCCTTTCATCGGTAAGCTCGGCTGCGTCGGCGCCTCTTACGGCGGTTATTCCGCCTATATGCTCGAAGGCCTTCACGGCGACCTTTACGACTGCTTCATCGCTCATGCCGGCATATTTGACGAGAAACAGCTCTGGTACACAACCGAGGAAATGTGGTTTGCCAACTGGGATAACGGCGGCCTCACTGAGTACGCTTATACTCCAGGCGAAGTTGGTCCCCGTGGCGACGGCGTAACTTTCGGCGGCATGCAGCAGGCCGGAGCTCCTTACGCTTCTACTCCAAAGGCCCGCAGGCATTATTCTTCTTCACCAGCTTCGATGGTAACTAATTGGCATACCCCTATACTCTGTATCCACGGCATGATGGATTTCCGCATCCCTTACGAGCAGGGTATGGCCGCTTTCAACGCAGCCCAGATGATGGGCGTGCCGTCCAAGCTCCTCATTTTCCCCGAAGAGACCCATTGGGTCCTCCAGCCCCAGAACTCCCTCTATTGGCACCGCGAGTTCTATGCATGGCTGGATAAATGGCTTAAAGACAATGAGTAACCGTATTATTGCACTTTTTGCTTCCTGCGTCCTGCTTATTAGCTGTGGCGTTTCGACCCAGTCCTGCTGTAAGGACAACGCTTCCACGCCTCTGCCTGATGCCGAGCCAATTGCTCTCACCAAGGCTCAGGCTGCGATGTCTTCGGTCATCAACGGCTTCGGAGTTGACCTGCTCCGCGAACTGTATTCTGCTGAATCCGGCAAGGATGTGTTCGTTTCTCCGCTCAGCATATCGCTGGCCCTCAGCATGACGGCAGGCGGCGCAAAAGGGGAAACCGCTTCCGAGATGACTTCCGCCCTTGGCTTCGAAGGTTTTGCACCCGAAGAAGTCAGTGCTTTCTACAGGTATTTCGTGGATGCAATACTTGCGGTTGACCCTTCGACGACCCTTGAGGTGGCGAATTCGATCTGGACGGACAAGAGCATACAGATTCTTAAGTCTTATTCCAACTATGCCGCCAAGTATTACGGGTCGGATGTCAAGAATGTAGATTTCTCCAAGGTGGCTGCCATCAAGGCGGTCAACCAGTGGTGCTCTGACAAGACTCACGGCAAGATCAAGTCAATCCTTGAGGACAGTGACCTCGGACTCGCGGTAGTGCTTGCCAACGCTCTGTATTTCAACGGTACCTGGCGTTTTGAGTTCAGCGGCACCGAGCGCGATACCTTCCACGGGATTTCCGCTGACCGCAAGGAGGATTTCATGTACGTGACCAGCCGTTTCCGCTATGGCGAGAGTGCCGGTTTCCAGGCCGTTGACCTCCCGTATGGCAACGGGGCCTTCTGTCTTACCGTCCTGCTGCCCGCCGAGGGTGCTGACTTCGGCAAGGCTGTCGCATCCCTTACTCCTGCAGTCTGGTCTGCCGTCACCGGCTCGATGTACAGCAATGAGGTCAATCTCAGGCTGCCCAAGTGGAAGCTTGAGTACAAGGCCTCACTGCGTGAGTACCTCGAAGCTCTCGGGATGAGGCTGGCGTTTACCGGCGCTGCCGATTTCTCCGGGATGTCAGATACTCCTATGTGCATTGACTTCGTGAGGCACAAGACTTTCATCGACGTCAATGAGAAGGGGACGGAGGCCGCTGCAGTCACGGCCGTGGGGATGAAAGCGACTTCCGCAGGCCCTGGCTTCGGACCTGTGCCCTTTGTCGCTGACAGGCCGTTCGTCTACGCCATACGCGAGCGCAGCACCGGCGCTGTTATATTCATCGGCACCAAGCTCTGATGACTCGTGTCGCCATCGTCGGTGGCGGCGCCGCCGGCTGCTTCCTCGCCGCTTTACTAAGCGGGGCCATCGCGCCGGAAAGTGACTCCCGTTCCGGGCGAAAAAATGCCCGGCCCGGAAGTCAACTTCCCGGCTCCACAACGCTCACGCGCGACTTCCAGGTTACTATCTATGAGGCTGGAACGGCTCCGATGCGGAAGCTCGCGGTGACAGGCGGCGGTCGCTGCAACCTGACTAAT
>CAMZEI010000079.1 GCA_947305815.1 uncultured Bacteroidales bacterium
TTGACCTCCTGGAAGGTGTTCACCAGCTCCATCACGGAGACGGGGCGACCGGTACCGACATTGAAGATCTCGTACCCGTCCTTCATCCTGCCCTCTATCATCCTGTCAACTGCGCATACATGGGCCTTGGCGAGGTCCACTATGTCGATATAGTCGCGCAGGCAAGTGCCGTCGGGCGTGGGATAGTCGTTGCCGAAGATGCTGAGGCACTCGCGCCTGCCGGCTGCGGTCTGGGTGATGTAGGGGACGAGGTTGTTGGGGACGCCGCGGGGCAGCTCGCCGATATTGGCTGAAGGATGGGCTCCGATGGGGTTGAAGTACCTCAGGGCTATGCCCTTGATGCCGGGATATGCGGCGACCGCGTCACGAAGGAAGTCCTCGCACATCTGCTTGGTGTTGCCGTAGGGCGAAGTCGCCGGCATGCGGGGAGACTCCTCGGTGACGGGCAGCTTGTCGGTCTCGCCATAGACAGTTGCGGACGAGGAGAAGAGGATGTTGCAGCCCTTTTCCCTGGCGACCTCGATGACATTGAGGAAGGAGACGAGGTTGTTGCGGTAGTACATCACGGGCTCCCTCACGGACTCGCCCACGGCCTTGAATGCCGCGAAATGTATGACCGCATCTATGGGATATTCGGCGAAGAGCTTGCGCACTGCCGACTCGTCGCAGAAATCCATCTTTACAAGAGGCAGGGTCTTGCCAAGGATCTTGCAGACACCGCGGTAGTTGGTCTCGTCGCAGTTGGAGAAGTTGTCGGCAATCACCACGTCGTAGCCCTTCTGGGAGAGCTCCACGGTAACGTGGCTTCCGATGAATCCGGCGCCGCCGGACACGAGTACAGTTTTAGCCATATTTTGTGTGTGATTAGAGAATTCGCATCCGCAGAAGCTCTGGTTGTAGAAGTTCTGCTCCTTGATAATCTCCTGCCGCCGGGGCTGCAGGCCGCCGCGCCGCCAGTTCTGTCCCCACCAGGTGACGGGCAGTCCCTCGCAGGCGGCGCGGCCGGCTTCATCTACCTGGGTGAGGTCCTTCCAGCGCGACGAGGCGAGAGTAGTGGTGAGCACCTTGATGCCATGCTCAGCCGCGTAGAGGGCAGCCCTGCGTAGCCGGAAGCGGAAGCACTCCAGGCACCTCGCTCCCCTCTCTGGGCAGGCTTCGAGGCCCTCGATCTGCGCGCGCCAGGCATCATGGTCGTAGTCGTCATCCACTACCGTGAGCCCGTACAGGGCGGCGTAGCGCTCCACTTCGGCGCGGCGCTTCGCATACTCCTCCTGCGGGGTAATGTTGGAATTGCTGAAGAATAACACCGGATGCAGGCCCGCTGCCGCGAGACACTCCACTATCGCTCCGCTGCAAGGGGCGCAGCAGCAGTGCAGCAATATGCTGTCCTGACCTCCAGGGACTTCTGGCTTGAACATATACGCAAATATAAAGGATTCCGCGGAGTATTTCAAACGGAGAATGGTTATCTTTGTGTCTCCAAGAAAACGCTGAAGCAATGCTGTCATTCCTGCTATGCATAGTGGCCCTCGTGCTGGGCTACATTATCTACGGAGCTATTGTTGACAAGATGTTCGGCCCTGACCCCACGAGGGCAACCCCGGCCGTCACCAAGGCAGACGGCGTGGATTTCGTCCCCCTGCCGACCTGGAAGGTATTCATGATACAGTTCCTCAACATAGCTGGGACCGGCCCCATCTTCGGAGCCATCATGGGCGCCAAATTCGGCCCTGCCTCCTACCTCTGGATAGTGCTTGGCTGCATCTTCGCCGGAGCGGTGCACGACTATATGACGGGCATGCTGTCGGTGCGTAACGGCGGCGCAGGCCTCCCGGAGCTTGTGGGCAAGTACCTCGGCGGCAGGACCCGCAAGGTGATGCTGGTGTTCTCAATAGTGCTCCTGCTGCTGGTCGGCACCGTGTTCGTCTATAGCCCGGCGCTGATACTCGGCGGCATGACGGGAGACGGCGGCCGCGGCGCTATAATGCTGTGGGTGGCTGTGATATTCCTTTATTATATAATAGCTACCCTGCTGCCTATTGACAAGATTATCGGCAAGGTCTATCCAGTCTTTGCGATTGCGCTGCTCTTTATGGCTGCGGCGCTGATGGTCTGCCTCATCATCAGATGGCCCGGCATCCCGGAGATCTGGGACGGACTCGGCAACCGCGGCCCTTCGATTGGCCTCAACGGACAGCCCATATTCCCCTGCCTCTTCATCACCATAGCCTGCGGCGCGATCAGCGGCTTCCACGCCACTCAGAGCCCCCTGATGGCAAGGTGTCTTCGCAGCGAGAAGCTCGGACGTCCTGTCTTCTACGGCTCCATGATAACCGAGGGCCTCGTCGCCCTCATCTGGGCGGCGGTGTCGTCCTACTTCTTCTTCGACGGAGGAGCCGAGGCGGTGGGCAGCTCCCTCTCGGCCGCAGCTCCCGCAGTGGTAACCAAGGTGTCACAGTCCTGGCTGGGAATACTCGGCGGCATACTTGCCATACTCGGTGTGGTGGCGGCCCCTATCACCAGCGGCGACACGGCTTTCCGCAGCGCGCGCCTGATTATCGCCGACTTCCTCGGCAAGGACCAGAAGCCCGTGCGCAACCGCCTGCTCATAGGCATCCCCATCTTCCTTGCGGCCAGCGCCCTGCTGTGGTTCAATGTCGCCAATGAAGACGGCTTCAACATCATCTGGCGCTACTTCGGCTGGGCCAACCAGACTCTGGCGGTGTTCGCCCTCTGGACGGCTACTGTGTATCTGGCTACTAACAAGAAGGGCGCTTGGTTCCTCGTGACCCTGCTCCCCGCCGCGTTCATGAGCGCAGTCTGTCTCACCTTCATCTGCGTGGACAAGACCGGCCTGCGACTCCCCCAGACCCTCATCCCCTGGCTCGGCTACGGCACCTTCACAGTCTCCCTGGGACTCTTCTACCTCTGGTACCGCTCCAAGCGCCGCTTGTAGATGCCAAATACCGACGAGCCGCTGCCGGACATGGCAGCATAGACGGCTCCATCGTCATAGAAGCGCTGCTTGACTGCAGCTATTTCGGGGTGCTCCGCAAATACGGGCGCCTCGAAATCGTTTACGAGCCGGTCGCGCCACTCTGAGACGGGTAGGCTAAGGATTTCGCGCAGGGGCTGCGCGTCCGTCGGAGGGCCCTGGCGGAGTGCGTCTATCGCGGCGTAGGCGGCCGCAGTGTTGACTTTGATGCCGGGATTCACCAGACGTATCCCGTAAGCGCTGAGATCGATATCGAAGGGGGTGAGTATCTCGCCGCGTCCTTCGCCTATGCAGGGCACGCCTTTTACAAAAAACGGACAGTCGCTGCCGAGGCGCGCGGCGTAGGAGAGCAGCTGCGCCTCATCCAGACCTAGGCCGAACAGCTCATTTAGCAGCCGAAGCGCACCCACCGCATCCGCCGAGCCGCCGCCGAGGCCGCCGCCCGCAGGGATGCCTTTCTCCAGACGGATTCTCACCGGCCCTATCCCGAAATCCTCCTCCAGTATACGCCAGGCTTTGACCGTGATATCCTTCATGGGATCCCAGTCCGGGACTATGCTGCCGGAGAACTCTACTGATAGCTCGGAAGAGGGCTCTATCTCAAGCCTGTCCGACAAACCCTCGTGCAGTACGAACAGCGTCTCGATGTCGTGGAAGCCGTCCGGGCGCCGTCCGAGCACTCGCAGTCCGAGATTAATTTTGGGATGGATTACCATAGCTCTATCTCCGAAAGCTCGCTGTGACGCGCCACCACCGGCGACAGGAAGGAGATTATCTGCAGACGGCGCGCTTCCTCCTCGGGGATACCGCGGGAGCGCATGTAGAAGAGCTCGTCAGGATTGAGATAGCCGGTCGTGGCTCCGTGGGAGCACTTGACATCGTCTGCATAGATTTCCAGCTGCGGATGAGTCTCGCAGACGGCTTCGGGGCTGAGGAGCAGTGAATGGTTCTCCTGATAGGCCTCGGTCTGCTGGGCATCGCGGGCTACATAGACAAGCCCGTCGAACTCAGCCCGTGCGGAACCTCCGACCACTCCTTTGAAGAGCTGCCGGGACTTGCACCCGGGGACATTGTGACGGAGATTGACATCCAGACGCACATTCTCGTCGCCCTTGCAGACATATAGGCCGGCAAGGTCCACGGAGCAGCCCTCGGCGTCGAGGTCAATCTGCATGGCAAGCTCGCAGCTCACGCCGGGCAGCACGGCGAGTGTGAGCGAGAGGCTTTCGCCAGGCTTGCTCAGCACTATCCGCTGGGGTACAGGGTCCTTACCTATTATATATAGCCTATCCATTGAAACTCTCGTAGCCTTCCTTCTCGATGCGGTCCACTATCTCTCGCCCGCCCGTCTCCACTATGCGGCCGTCCTTGAGGACATGCACGACATCGGGCACTATGTATTCCAGAAGCCTCTGGTAATGGGTAATCACTATCGCGGATTTCTCAGGCGAGCGCAGGGCGTTGACCCCGTCGGCCACTGTCCTGAGCGCGTCCACATCCAGGCCGCTGTCGGTCTCGTCGAGTATCGCGAATGTAGGGTCCAGCATAGCCATCTGGAATATCTCGGCGCGCTTCTTCTCTCCACCGGAGAATCCGACATTTACCTCTCGCTTGGCAAACTCTCCCTTCATCCCGACGAGGGCCATCTTCTCCTTGAGCAGCTTGAGGAACTCCGCGGCGCTCAGCTCCGGGAGCCCTGCGGCCCTGCGGCGCGCCTGCACCGCCGATTTCATGAACGAAGTAATGCTCACGCCGGGGATCTCAATAGGATACTGGAACGAAAGGAATATCCCCGCCCAGGAGCGCTCTTCGGGGCTGAGTGCGAGCAGGTCGCGGCCGTCGTAGATCACACTGCCTGCTGTTACCTTGTAATTGGGACGGCCGGCCAGCACTGCGCTGAGCGTACTCTTGCCGGCACCGTTGGGTCCCATCACGGCGTGCACCTCTCCGCGGCGCAGCGTGAGATCCACTCCCTTGAGGATTTCCTTGCCCTCCACCGAAGCGTGGAGTCCTTTGATTTCGAGAAGTATGTCTCCCATAGTCTAACCTACTGAGCCCTCCAGCGATACGGAGAGCAGTTTGCGTGCTTCGACGGCGAACTCCATGGGGAGCCGCTGCAGCACTTCGCTTGCATAGCCGTTGACGATCAGACCCACCGCTTCCTCGGGGCCTATGCCCCTCTGGCCGCAGTAGAACAGCTGGTCGTCACTTATCTTGGATGTGGTGGCCTCGTGCTCTACGATGGCCGCCGGATTCATGTTGCGTATTACCGGGAAAGTGTGCGCTCCACACTGTGAGCCTATCAGCAGCGAGTCGCACTGCGAATAGTTGCGCGCTCCATCGGCGCCGCGTCCCATCACTACCAGGCCTCGATAGCTGTTCTCGCTCTGCCCGGCGGAGATGCCCTTGCTGACTATCCTGCTGCGAGTGCCGCGCCCGAGGTGCAGCATCTTGGTGCCGGTATCGGCCTGCTGGCGGCCGCGGGTGAGAGCCACTGAGTAGAATTCGGACGAAGAATAGTCGCCCTTCAGGATGGTCGAGGGGTATTTCCATGTTATAGCGGAGCCGGTCTCGACCTGGGTCCAGCTAAGGTGCGAGCCGCTGCCCTTGCAGATGCCGCGCTTGGTGACGAGGTTGAGTATGCCGCCACGGCCCTCGGCATCGCCGGGA
>CAMZEI010000080.1 GCA_947305815.1 uncultured Bacteroidales bacterium
GCTCAGATTGGCAATGCAGTTTAGTACGTCCGGATTGTAATTACTGTTCACCATAAGTCTGTGCGTTAATTTTCAAAAAGTGAACAGGAGCATATGTCTGGGCTGGAATATCGGAGAATAAATCACCGAGTTGAGATTCCGGGTCAAGCCCGGAATGACTATCGCTCCCTCCTACGAGATAGGAGAACTCGTAGTCCCGGCGGTTTACTTTGTCGGCGCCGATAAAACTCCATTCGCTTATGTGTATCCACTCATCGGGCTTGTCCACACGCTTGTATGTGAGGGCATCGCCGTGGATGATATTCTTGGACAGGATGTAGCGGGCAGCCTCTATGCAGCTGTCCTTGCATTTTGATTTGAAGAGGCCCTGATATTGCTCCGTGAAGTAGTTTAGAAGTCGCTCGCGGCAGACTGCAGCATTATCGGCCAGTAGCTCGATGCCATAGATGCTTGAGATAGCCCAGATGGCATCGTGTTCATACTGAAGCTGGGTGTATTGCTTCGCTTTGACGCGGGAGACGCAGATGGCGAGTTTGCGCCGTAGAATTTCTATTAGGAAGTTGCCATCGCCACAAGCTGGCTCCAGGAAACGGGAGTCTATACGCTCCGTCTCCGCCTTCACAAGGTCGAGCATCGCGTTCACTTCGCGGGGATTCGTAAATACCTCGCCGTGAGCCGACACCCTCTCCTTGGACTTGATTTGAGAGGCCATCCAGCTATGCCATTACGCGCAGCTAGATGTTCGATACTAGGCTAAACTAAAGCAGGGTAACAAAAAGGCGTGAACCGCCCTTATTGTTACCCTAGGCTCTAGCCAGCCTGTATAAGAATAAGTTTAGTCCACGCCGAAGGCGCAGACATTTGCAAACTTATTCGTCTTATACTCTTGAATTGGCTAGATTCTGGGTAACCGAATAAATAGCAAACGCTATTAAAAATATGTCTACAATACTCTTTGGGATATTGTCATCACAAATATATAAATAAACAAACCAATTCACAAAACTGCCCCTGGCGCAGCAGCCGGAATGGCAGCAGTCCCACTAAGTTCCTCCGCGGGGCTGCTGCCTGTAGGCGCAAAGGCAGGGAGACTGTTGTAATTTCAAAAAATGGTTATATCTTTGCAACGGAAGAGGAGATAGTAAATGGGTTCGCCCCATTCTGTCTCCTCAAACCTTCCAAGATTGACCACCCCTCGCTCGGGGTGGCTTTTTTATGCTGCCTCTGTGGAGCGAAGGTCTACTGGGTGACGAAGTCGAGGGCCTGGTGGAGGAGGGTGGTGCGGTCGGAGGGGTCTTTGAGGGCTTCGATGGGGACGCCGAGGGAGAAGACCCGGTAGGTGGTCCCGGTGCCGGCTGAAGAGGTGCCGGAGGGGGCGGTGCCGGTGAAAGCGATGGCGGCGGGGAGGCCGGTGCGGTCGTAGCGGAGGGCGACCTGGGCGGCAGGGGAGGCGGGTTTCAGGGCGTCGGGCATCTCGACGGAGTAGGAGACCTCGTTGGGACTGTTCCAGAACTCCATCCCCTCGATGCTGCCTACATTGGTGCCGGCAGTCGATGCGAGCTTGTAGCCGAGTACGCCGGCGACGAACTTCGCACATTCGGTCTTGTCGGCTACGTCATGCTCCATGGGATAGACATACGACCATACGTCGGTCGCGATATCCGCGCCGCTCACTATTATTCCGGTGCCGCGCTCCACCGTCTTGCTGAGAGCTTCGCGCAGTGCCTTGGGGAATACCTGATATTCATTACGGCCGGGACCTACGGGGACTGTGAGCTGCTTGCCGCAGATGAGGTCCACTGCATCAGCGTCCCTTGCGCCATACAGGAAGAACGCGCCAGCGGACATGGATTCGAAACTGTACCCCAGCTCCATAAGGGACTGCCCGTGCACTGCAGGGTAGTCAAAGGTATTGCCCGCTATGATCTCGCCGGCATGGTCGTCCCAGCTCGCGCCGTGGCCGGAATTGTCATCGCTGAACCATGGCAGGGCCCTGCGGAACTCGTAATTCTCACCAATGTAACTGATATCGCTCATGTAGGGCACGCCGCTGTCGGTCCTGGCATCGAAGCCGGCGAACTGTTCCCCATCAATCCATGCAGGGGCGCTGATACGGGTGAAATTATTGACTACCAATACTTTCCCGCGACTGCCGGAAGGCACTCCGACGCTTACCGTCTCCGAAGGGAAACTGCGCCCGCCCTCGTTGCAGGCCTCCACGCGGTAGCTGTAGATGTGCCCGGGCCTGATGTCGAGGCGCACCGAGTTGTCCTTGACCTTGCGGCCGCCATCGAACGCCCCGTCATCCACGCGTGTATATACTATATAATAGGTAGGGGTTGCGGTTGGCTCAAGCGGGTCTTCGACGCCCTTCCAGCTCAGGCGCACTTTCGAAGAGCCGTCCAGTCTTGCCGCCATCCTCTGTACCGGCAGAGGCTGTACTGTGTAGGAGCAGCCGTAATAGGCCGAGAGGAATTTGAGCATGCCCTTGTACACAGCCCTGCAGGTAGTGAATTTGAAGGCCGGATCGTGCCCGTAGCGCATGTCGGCAAAGTTCTGGTGGCTCAGGAGCTCCAGCAGGACGGCTGGAGTGCCGCTTGTGCGGGCTTCGCTATAGCCGCGATCGGATGTGCCGCGACGCTGCCATTCGGGGTCAAACTGAGAGCGGATATCGTCACAAATCTGGCTCTGGATATAGTCTGCCATCTGGCGCGAAGCCATGCGGTCGCCGCCTGCGGTGAAGCGGCGTCCCTTCTCTCCGCGCAGCGAATAAATCGTGAGGGTGCCGACGGTGCTGTCGTTAGGAGTCACCCCCGCATCGGAGTGGAAGGCCAGAGTTAGGTCGAAGGGGAGGCCTTTGTCCTTCACCAGCATGTCCACCCAGCGTCCGCGGTCGCCGAAGTCGTTGTGGTAGTCGTCGGACTGCATGCGGGTCAGGGTCGTATCGGTGCCGGACCAGACCATGTTGTAGAGGGCTCCTTCGATGTACGAAGGGTAGCCCGAGATGCGCTCAGCCCCCTCGGGGCCGCGTGCTATCTTGCCCATGCCGCCGCCGACCTTGACGGCGTCGGCGCTGACCTTTTTGCCCCGCGGCCCGGCACCCGACAGCGTTATGAAGCTGTCCGGCCCCATATCAAAGCTGCCAAGGTACATCCAGATGCCGCCTCCGTGCCTCTGATCCACCTTGAAGGCCGTCTCGCCTTCCAGGTGGTGCACGGTGTATAGCGCCTCGGGACTGCTGTCTTCGAGGCTGACATATGAGACATAGACTGCGTAAGTGCCTCTCTCAAGTATTCCGGGGCTCCAGCGCGCTTCGGCCTTGGACTCAGGGCTGCAGGCTATGCTGCGCGAGCTCCCAAGCGTGAACGGGTTCTCGTTTATAAGGTATTCGCGCTTCACGTCTGCAAATCCGCCAGCCACATCGCTCCAGCGTCCGCGCTCGGAGTAGGTCCCGGCCCGGCGCATACAGCCGCTGCGCTCGCCCTCAAATGAGGGGTCGTTGTCGGTGATGTATTCCATGCGGCCGGTATCCCTCTCGCGGGGCGTTACCACCCAGGCCCCGGCCCTTTCAAGCATCGGAATCAGGTATGGCAGCACGAAACTCTGGGTGAACATGTCCTCCACAGTCCTGTGGAGCCGGGCCCTCTGCCACATCCACTGATCCTGCTCCTCGTTGTAATAGATGCCGTGGCTCTGCCATACGGCTATATTGCGGCCGCTGAGACCCTTAGGCCACCAGGGCCCGTCCACTTCGCGCACCGGGCTGTGGCGCTCCCGCTCCTGGACATGATGGCGGCTCCGCGGGCTCTTCCCTGAGGACTCCAGCGGGTCAGTCACCAGCTCCCCAATCTTGACGCGGCCTGCGAACACTTCGCCCAGCTGATAGCCGGGGATCTCCCTTCGCAGCTCAGGGGCCAGCCAGCCACGAAGCCATGAGACATCGCCGTCGCGCCAGGGGCAGTCGCCGAGTTTTGAGTTGAAATATACGTCAATCTTCTTGCCGCGCCGAAGGACCCTGCTGATTTCCAGCTCGGTACGCACGCCGGTCCTCTCCAGCAGGTGCACGGAGAGTGAGTCGCACAGGGGCTGCAGCTCCTCTCTCGAAGGGATGCTGCCCGCAGCTGCAGGTAGGGCAGCCAGCATCAGCGCAAAGCATGCAGCAAGAAGCCTTCTCATCTTCCCACCCTGTCGATTATGAATACGGTGACGCTGCTCACAGCGAGGGCCAGGGTGTCGGCCATCAGGTCGGCCCTGTCAGCCGTGCGGTAGGGGGTGAGACTCTGGAGGTATTCGGTTAGCGCCGCTATTCCGAATCCAGCTGCCAGTACTACCAGTATGAATACCAGAGAATGCCAGAATTTAGGGGTATCCTTATCAAAGGAAAGATATGCCAGCACGGGGAAGGGAAGGAACATCAGGAAATGCGCCACCTTGTCGGTCGGTATACCCAGCACGAAGCGGCTTACTTCCGGCAGCCTCTGCGGATGAATCAGGCACAGGAACGCTATGGCTGCAAGGTACAGAACGAACAGCAGCCTGGAGAGCAGGACCCTGCTCCGGCCTATGTCAGAGCGCTTGCATTTCATAGAGTCTCTTGTATTGGCCTCCGAGGGCGATCAGCTCCTCGTGCGTACCCCTTTCGACAATATGTCCTCCGTCGAGGACGAGTATCTCGTCGGCGTTCTTGATTGTGGACAGGCGATGGGCTATGGCTATGGTGGTGCGGCTGCTCATAAGGCGCTCCAGAGCTTCCTGTACCGCCCTTTCGGACTCGGTGTCAAGCGAAGCCGTAGCCTCGTCGAGTATGAGTATGGGAGGGTTCTTGAGGATAGCGCGGGCTATGCTGATGCGCTGCCTCTGGCCGCCTGAGAGCTTGACTCCGCGGTCGCCTATGCCGGTGTCGTAACCTTCTTCTTTCTCAGTTATGAACTCGTGCGCGTTGGCTATCCTGGCGGCTTCTTCAATCTGCTCCGGGGTAGCGTCAGGCTTGCCGAAAGCTATATTGCCGCGTATGGTGTCGTTGAAGAGTATGGACTCCTGACTTACGTTGCCGATAAGGCTCCGAAGGTCCGCGATGCGCACGTCCCGCAGGTCCACGCCGTCAATCTCGATGCTGCCTTCACACACATCGAAGAAGCGGGGGATGAGGTCCACGAGGGTGGATTTGCCGGCGCCGCTGGAGCCTACGAGGGCTATGGTCTTGCCCTTTGCAATCTCGAAGCTGACTCCGTCGAGCACCTTGCGCCCGCCCGGATAGGAGAATCCCACGTTTTTGAAGCATATCGACTCGCGGAACCCGTCCAGCGCCACTGCGCCCGGCTTCTCCTCTATCTCATTGCCGGCCTGGAGTATCTTGTCTATGCGCTCGAACGAAGCGAGGCCCTTGGGGATGCCGTAAGCGGCTTTGGCGAGGTCCTTTATCGGCTGGATGACACTGTACAGTATCACCATGTAGAATATGAAGGTGGGAGCGTCGAAGGGAGCGCCGTCCTTGAGTATCAGGGTGCCGCCGAACCACAGCACTACTGCTATGATGGCTGTGCCGAGGAACTCGCTCACCGGATGCGCCAGGACTTGACGGGTCGAGACTGCACCTATCTTGCGCCTCATGGCATCGGTCACAGCATCGAAGCGGGTGCTC
>CAMZEI010000081.1 GCA_947305815.1 uncultured Bacteroidales bacterium
GCCTTGACCTTCTCGCGCACGAGGTCGGTGAGGACTGAGTAGTCGTTGCCCTTGTCGGTGCCGCCCACTATCCATACCACGGGCCTGTCCTGGCACTCGAGGGCGTACCATGCGGAGTCCACGTTGGTGGCCTTGGAGTCGTTGATGTACTTGACCCCGCGTATGCTGAGCACCGGCTCCAGCCTGTGCTCGATGGGGGAGAAGCTCTTGAGACCGGCGCGTATGCTCTCGTCGTCGATGCCGGATGCCTTGGCCGCAAGGGCTGCCGCCATGGAGTTGTAGATGTTGTGTTTGCCGCCCAGGGCGAGTTCCTTGAGGTAAATCTCGCTCTCGGTAGGGCCGTACTTGATGACAATCCTGTCATCCTCGAGATAGGCACCCTGCTCCAGCTTCTCCTTCTGTGAGTAGGGAAGCATCTTGGCCTGGAGTATAATTTTGTCCAGGTGGGCTATGGTTATCTCGTCGTCGGAGTCGAAGATGAAGCAGTCCTCCGGACGCAGGTTCTGCGTGATGCGGAATTTGGCCCGTACATAGTTCTCCATGTCGTGGTCGTAGCGGTCCAGATGGTCCGGGGTGATGTTGGTTATGATGGCGATGTCCGGCCTGAAATCATAACAGTCGTCCAGCTGGAAGCTGCTGATTTCCAGTACATAATAATCATGGTGCGAGGTAGCTACCTGCATGGCGTAGGAGCGGCCGATGTTGCCGCCGAGACCCACGTCCAGGCCGGCTTCCTTGAGTAGATAATGTATCAGCGAGGTAGTCGTGGTCTTGCCGTTGGAGCCGGTGACGCATATCTTCTTGGAGTCGTCGTAGCGCGATGCGAACTCTATCTCGGAGATAATGTGCGTACCCTGAGCGCGCAGCTGCCTTACAATAGGAGCAGTCGAGGGGATACCGGGGCTCTTCACCACCTCGCCCGCCGCGAGTATGCGCTCGGTGCTGTGTCCGCCTTCTTCGAAGGGGATGTCCCACGCGCGGAGCGTCGCGGTGTATTCGTCCTTGATCTTCCCGCTGTCAGAGAGGAAGACCTCCATGCCTTTTGTCTTTGCGAGGACTGCGGCTCCGACGCCGCTCTCGCCTCCACCCAATACTACAATTCCGGGCATATTCTATCTAAGTTTAAGCAGGGCCAGTGACCCTACGGCCAGTATTATTCCTATAATCCAGAAACGCACTACTATGCGGGGCTCGGGGATGCCCTGTTTCTGGTAATGATGGTGCAGAGGAGCCATGAGGAATACCCTCCGACCCTCGCCGTATTTGCGTTTGGTGTGGCGGAACCAGCTGCGCTGAATCAGCACCGATACGCTCTCCATGAAGAAGATTCCGCAGATGAGGGGGAGCAGGAGCTCCTTGCGTACCAGCACGGCGCTCACTCCTATGATGCCGCCGATGGTGAGGCTTCCGGTATCGCCCATGAACACCTGGGCGGGGAAGGTATTGTACCACAGGAAGCCTATGAGGGCTCCCACGAACGCGGCCATATACACCGCGACCTCGCCGCTGCCGGGGATGTACATGATGCCCAGGTACTGCGAGTTGATGATGTTGCCTCCGAGGTAGGCGAGCACACCGAGCACCACTCCAACAATTGCGGAAGTGCCGGTAGCGAGGCCGTCCATGCCGTCAGTGAGGTTGGCTCCGTTGGAACAGGCAGCTATCACGACAACTATCATCACCACGTATGCGGCCCAGGTGGCATATACGCCCAGCTGCCCGCGGAAGGGAGAGAGCCATGAGTAATCGAACTCGTGCCCGCGCACGAAAGGTATGGTGGTGACCACCTTGTCGGTCACGATCTCGGGGCTGATGCACACAGTGAAGGCTATGATGAGGCCGAGTAGGACCTGTGCAGCCAGTTTCCAGCGGGGACGCACGCCCTCCTTGTCATGCTTGAATACCTTGATATAGTCGTCTGCGAATCCCAGAGCCCCGCACCACAGGGTGGTGAGCAGGAGCAGGTGGGTGTAGATGCTCGTGAGGTCGCAGATAAGCAGCACTCCTGCGAGCAGACCCACTATAATGATGACGCCTCCCATGGTGGGGGTGCCCTTCTTCTCCATCTGCCCCTGGAGGCCGAGGTCGCGCACCGTCTCGCCTATCTGGTGGCGGCGCAGCACTTTGATGATGGCTCCTCCTGCAAAGAAGGAGATGACCATGCTTATCACCAGAGCCGCCATGGCCCTGAATGACAGGTAGTGCATCAGTCCCCTTCCGGGGAAGTCCTGCAGATATTGAAACAGATGATAAAGCATTATGCGGTAAGGGTTTTAAACACTTCTTTTACAATTTCCACTTCGTCGAAATGACGCTTCTCAGTGCCTATTATCTGGTAGTCCTCATGGCCTTTGCCGGCGAGCAGCACCGTGGCTCCGTCGGGAGCGAAACTGATGGCGGCCCTGATGGCTTCGCGCCTGTCGGGGATGCTGATGCAGCGTCCGAGCGCCTCGGCGGGGATGCCGGCCTTGATGTCCTCGATTATATCCTCAGTGCGCTCCGTGCGGCTGTTGTCGGAGGTGATGATGATACGGTCGGCCATGGCGGCGGCAATGCGTCCCATCTCGGGGCGCTTGGTCTTGTCGCGGTCGCCTCCGCAGCCGAACAGGCACACCAGCTGACTCTTGGGAGAGACGGCCCTGAGAGTCCCGAGGACGTTCTCAAGCGCATCGGGAGTGTGGGCGTAGTCTATCACGGCGTTGATGCCGCGGGGGCCATGCAGGGTCTGGAGCCTGCCTGGAGCGGCTTCGAGCGTGGAGATAGCTACGAGAGCCTCCTCCACCGGAGCTCCGAGCTCCACGGCGGTCGAATATATAGCGAGGATGTTGTAGGCGTTGTGCCTGCCGGTAAGACGGGTCCACACTTCGCGGCCGTCTATCTTGAGCAGCATGCCTTCGAAGCTCTCCTCCACAATGCGCGCGCTGTGGTCAGCGAGGCTGCGGCAGGAGTAGGTCACGGTGCGGGCCTTGCAGTTCTGCACCATCACGCGGCCGTTGCGGTCGTCGGTGTTGATTAATGCCACTGCCTGCGCTCCGAGGCCGTCGAAGAAGAGCTTCTTGCACCTCAGATACTCGGCAAATGTGCCGTGATAGTCCAGGTGGTCGTGTGTAAGATTGGAGAAGATAGCCACCTTGAACTCGAGCCCTGCGGTCCTGTCCTGCTCAAGCCCAATGGAGCTGACCTCCATGAAGCACTTGGTGCAACCGGCCTCGACCATCTCGGCGAGCAGAGCGTTGATGGTGAGGGCGTCGGGAGTGGTGTTGAGGGTCTCGATACGGCGGTCGTCCACCCAGTTGGCTATGGTGGAGATGAGGCCGCACTTCTCCCCGAGGCTGCGGAACAGGCGGTACAGGAGGGTCACCGTGGTCGTCTTGCCGTTGGTGCCGGTGATGCCTACGAGCTCCAGCTTGCCCGACGGATGTCCGTAGAAGCGGTCAGCGAGCAGGGCTACGGCGCGGCGGTCTGCATCGATCGCGGCCACTGCCCCTGCCTGCATCGCGGCGTCCACATAGGCGTGCCCGTCGGAGCTGCTGCCCTTGACGGCTATGAAAGCCGAGCCGGCCGCAGCTTTGCGGGAGTCAATGCAGATGGCTCCTATTTCGGTGTCGGGGCTGCCGCGAAGTATCGTGGCGCCGGTGCCTTTTATGAGTTCGGAGAGTTTCACGGGCTGGTCCTCCAGTAAGGGTCAATATTGTAAATGTCGTTCACCACGGTCTTTACCGCCCTGGCGGGGATGGAGCCTCCGTAGAAACTCTTGGTCGAGAGGGTGGAGTAAACGACCGCTATTATGCTGTATTGAGGGTCTTCGGCGGGGAAGTAACCGACGAAAGTGCCCTGGTTCTTGTGCTTGCCGGACTCCTCGTACTTGCCGCTCTCGAGGGCGACGCGCGATGTGCCGGTCTTGCCTCCCACCTTACAGGCAGCGTCTGCGAGGACCTTGGCGGTACCTTCGCTGGTCACCATCTCCAGGCCGCGGCGAATCTCAGCGGCAGTGGCGGCCGAGCAGATGGCGGTGTCGAGCACGGTGGGGTACCTCTGCTCTATGACCTTGCCGTCATGCTCTATGCTCTGGATCACATAGGGCTTCATCATGCGCCCGTCTGCCGCGATGGCGTTGTAGAAGTTGAGTATGTGCAGAGGAGTCTCGGAGATGGCGTAACCCATGGCCACCGAGCCGAGGTCGTGCTTGTTCCAGATCTTCTTGTTGGAGGGGTCGATAAAGCTGGGACGGCTGCATCCTTCGATGTCGAAGTCCAGGGCGTCCGCGAGCTTGTAGCGGCGTATGCGGTCGTAGAACCTGGCGGGATTGTCCTTGTAATAGTTGATTGCGAGATAGCGGAACGCGTAGTTGGACGAGACCTGCACGCAGTAGGTGAGCGGGATCATACTGGTGTGATGCTCACGGACATAGTCGGTAATGTGGTCATCCTTGGCGTATTTGTAGCCCTCGATGACTCCGCCGTTAGCGGGGATGCGGTCGTCCAGGGAGCGCACGTATCCGTCCTCCATCGCTGTCATCAGGGTGCTTATCTTGAATACCGAACCTGGTTCGCCGAGGCGTCCGATTGCGAGGTTGTAGCTCTCCTCGAGGCGGCCCTGCTTGTCGCGGAGCAGGTTGACCATGGCGCGTATTGCGCCGGTGTGCACGTCCATAAGTATGAGGCAGCCGCCCTCGATATCGGGGTCGTCCTTGATCTGCTCGCGCAGGGCCCTGTCGGCAATCTCCTGATAGTCAATGTTGAGGGTGATGCGCACATCGTGTCCGTCCACCGCTGCCACATAGCTGCTGTCGAAATCCTGCACATAGCCTTCGTCGGAGCGGCGCATCCACTCGACCCCGCTGCGGCCGCGCAGTACACTGTCCATCTTGCCCTCTATGCCCACGAAACGGTTGCCAACACCGGTGTTCTCGTCACGGATGAAGCCTATCGTCCTGCGTCCGACGCTCCCGTAGGGGTAGCGGCGCACCTTCTTCACTATGTCTTCCTTGCGGGTGATGAGGCCGCCCTTGTTGGAGCCTTCGCGGAACAGGGGGAAGCTCCTGATGCGGTCGAAGGTCTGCTTGTCCACGAGGCCGCCGAAGCGCTTGAACTTCTCACCGTTCGCGCGTCCGCGGCGAATCTCGCTGTAGTACCACTTGGCATCGTGCTCCGGGAACTCCACCGCCAGCCTATCCGACAGGGCGTAGGCCTTGCCCATCCAGGCCTTCTCAAGCGAGTCGCGGGTCTGGGAGTTGCGGGCGAACTCCTTCTTGCGCACGGTGCAGTCCATATATATATTGTAGCGCTGGACTGTGGTGGCGAGCATCTTGCCGTTGCAGTCGTAGATATTGCCTCTTGCGCTCTCGAGCTCCTTGCGGGCGCTCGCGGGGGTGAGGGCCTTCTCAATCCTGAGCTCAGGCTTGAACGCGACCTGGATACGCACCA
>CAMZEI010000082.1 GCA_947305815.1 uncultured Bacteroidales bacterium
CATTACGGCGCAGAGGGGAGCATTTATACCCTTGAGAACGAGAAAGTAAGGATAGAGTTCAATAGCCTTGGAGCGGCACCCTACAGCGCCCTCGTCAAGGATTATTACAACTACGACAGCACTGCGCTCTATATATTCAAGCCGGGTGAAAGCCGCTATGACATTAGCATCTATGCAGGTGAATACGTCAGGACTTCCGGCTTCCGCTTCGATGTCGCTCATCAAGATGACAGCTCCCTGGTGTTCCGTCTGCCCTTTGCCGGCGGCGGCTACATAGAGCAGGCATATGTGCTGAGCCCGGACAGCTATCTGCTCAGCAATCAGCTGTCTTTTGTCGGGATGCAGGAGACTATCCCGCGCAATGTGGGCAGTTTTGACCTGGATTTCGCAGTCACCGTCCCCAGAATGGAGAAGGGCTACAAGAACGAGCTGCAGTACTCCAAGCTTGATTACTATTTCGACGGCGAGGATAAGCCCGAGGAGATGGGCCGCGGCAAGAGCGCTTCCAAGAGGATTGACTCCAAGCTGAGCTGGTTCGCCTTCCATCAGCAGTTCTTCTCTGCCATAATGAGGGCACCAGACCAGTTCGCTTCCGGTCAGCTGTCCGTAAAGTACTATCCCGAAGAGGATGCAGAGCGCAATCTCGGTGATTACGAGGCTGCCATGAGGATAGACTTCCGCCCCGGACAAGAGCAGGTGAGCGTGCCGTTCGAGTTCTATTTCGGCCCCAACCATTACCAGACCCTCAGGAGCTATGGTCAGAAATACGAGAAGAGCATACCTTTGGGCGGCTGGTTGGTCGGCTGGTTCACCAAGTATGTGATCATCCCTCTGTTCAACTTCCTGCACAGGTACATAGCCAGCTTCGGTATCATCATACTCCTCATGACGCTGATTATCAAGTTGGTGGTCTTCCCGCTCACCTACAAGTCCCTGGCTTCTTCCGCCAAGATGCAGGCTCTCAAGCCCGAGATCGAGAAAATCAACGCCAAGTATCCCGGCCAGGACAATGCCATGAAGAAGCAGCAGGCCACGATGGACCTGTACAAGAGAGCCGGAGTCAGCCCGATGGGAGGATGTCTGCCGACGCTGCTTACCTTCCCTATACTCTGGGCAATGTTCCGCTTCTTCCCCGCATCCATTGAGCTGAGGCAGCAGAGCTTCCTCTGGGCAAGGGATCTCAGTACCTATGACAGCATAGTCGATTTCGGCTTCAGGATTCCGCTTATCGGCGACCACCTGTCACTGTTTGCTCTGCTCATGGCGGTAGTGATGTGGCTGTACTCCCGCATGACCATGCAGAGCCAGCCTGCAGCCAATGATCCCAGTGCATCGTCCATGAAGTTCATGACGGTCTGGATGATGCCTATCATGATGTTCTTCATCTGTAACAACCTCTCCGCAGGTCTCAGCTACTACTATCTCCTCTCTCAGCTGATAGCCATAGTGCAGACCTGGGCCATACGCCGCTCCATCGATCAGGACAAGATACTGGCGCAGCTCGAGGCCAACCGCGGCAAGCCCCTGCCCAAGTCCAAGTGGCAGCAGAGGCTGGAGGAAGCACAGAAGATGCAGCAGGCTCAGGCCCGTGCCAAGGGACGCAAGTAATGATAGCTGATAATCTTCAAAGAATCATAAATGAACTGCCATCGGAGATCTCTCTGGTGGCAGTTTCAAAGTATCATACTGAGGCGGAGATACTGGAGGCTTACTCTGCCGGGCAGAGGGCTTTCGGCGAATCCCGCCCGCAGGATTTCGCGCGCAAGGCGGCCGCGCTGCCCCCGGATATAGAGTGGCATTTCATCGGACATCTGCAGACCAACAAGCTCAAGATGGTGCTCCCGCATGCTTCTATAGTGGAGTCTGTGGATTCGGCTCACCTGCTTCGGGAGATTGACAAATGGGGGAGGGCTGCCGGCCGGACCGTGAATGTGTTGCTTGAGATGCACATAGCCGCGGAGGAGACCAAGCAGGGACTTCACGAGGAGGAGATACTCGATATACTCTTCAACGCTTCGTCTTATCCTGCAGTGAGGATCTGCGGACTCATGGGGATGGCGACCAATACCGACGACGCAGAGACGGTACGCGCTGACTTCGGGCGCATCAGGGCGCATTTCGACTACCTGCGCGACCTCTTCCCCGAGTACACAGAGTTCCGCCAGCTCTCCATCGGCATGAGCTCCGACTGGCGCATCGCCCTCGAATTCTCTCCCACCGAGGTCCGCCTCGGCACCGCTATCTTCGGATAATCAATAGTCATTCCGGCCGTTTTCTATAACTCCCTTAGAATGAACTAATTACAGAAAACGTATAGGGAAGATACCCTATACGTTTTCTGGAAACTATTGACAACTAGCCTGTTATAAAAAACGGCTAGATGTGTTCGGCGAAGCGTTTTTCTGCGAGAGCCTCGTAGCGGGTGCCAGGACGGCCCCAGTTGACAAAGGGGTGAATGGAGATGCCGCCACGGGGGACGAAGAGGCCGAGTACCTCGATGTAGCGGGGCTCCATGAGGGCTTTGAGGTCGTTCAGGATGACATTGACCACATCCTCGTGGAAATCGCCGTGATTGCGGAAGGAGCCGAGGTAGAGCTTGAGGCTCTTGCTCTCGACCATCCTCTTGTCGGGGATGTACATTATGCGGAGCTCGGCGAAATCAGGCTGCCCTGTGATGGGGCAGAGAGTAGTGAACTCGGGGCAGTTGAACTTGACCCAGTAGTCGTGGTCGGGGTGACGGTTCTCGAAGGCCTCGAGGACCTCCGGAGTATAATCAGTTTTGATAACGCTCTTGTTACCAAGGGCCTTCAGGCCCTCGTTCTTGCGGTCAGCCATATCTATAAATCAAATATTTTCAGTGGGTTATATGAGACGCCCTCGTCGAAAACGTCCTCGCCCTCATAGTGTTTAAGGTCGCGTACGAAGCGGCGGGTTACGGGCATAATAATTATCTCGTAGAGGACTTTCATCGTGACCTGTCCTGCGATTAGTAGGGCAATCTGCTTAAGACCAAGAGCCCAGAACATGACGGGGACGAAGATAAGAGAGTCGCTGAGCTCGCCCAGAAGGGATGAGATTATCGCCCTCAGGACGAAGTTCTTGCCGCGGGAGCGAAGCTTCATGCGGCTCATCACTATTGCATTGAGATTGGAGCCGACAAGGAAAGCTAGCAGCGATGCCGCAAGAGCACGCGGCGTGGCACCGAACACCAGTCGGAAGCCTTCCTGACCGTCCCAGAAGGGTGCTCCGGGGAGAAGTATCTCCAGCTGGGCCACGAGGACGAAGAACAGGTTGAGCGCAAAGCCGATCCATATCACGAGCCGCGCCTTGCGATAGCCATATACTTCGGCAAGGCAGTCATTTAATATATAGGTAACGGGGAACAGTATCACCGCGCCGCTCAGCGTGAAGGGTCCGAGGAGGAACACCTTGCTGGCGAAGAAGTTGGATACGGTGAGCGACGCCGTAAACAGCGCCGTAATCAGAAGGAACGGTAGTGAGAATCTGGGGCGCGGTCCGGCCCCTTTAACAGTTGTAGAAGACATCTTTGCAGTTTTTAAAGTGGTACCTGTTACACTTGAAACAGTAGTTTCGCGCTGCAAAGATAGCAGAAATATCGGGGAATGTCCCAGTATTTGGGACATTCCCCTTAAAAATTGCGTTATTCGAGGGGAATGTCCCTGATTTCGGGACATTCCCCTTGCGGCAAGGCGGCGGACAGCGGAGCGGAATTTGGTTTTCCGGCAAACTTGTCCGGAAAATAAATTCCGGCCGCCCGTCTGGAAGACTCCGCCGCCACGCCATCATGCGCGTTGGTCCCGGAATGACTATTTGCGAATAAAGTCGGGGAAATGGACGGGAGAGGAGCCGTGGGAGAGGGAGAGGCTGCTGAGGGGAGCGATGGCGCACCATTCGGCGAGATCATAGACATCCATGTCGAGGGGACGCCCTTCGCGAAGCGCGGTGACCAGCCTCCAGTCCATCAGGAAGTCCATGCCTCCGTGCCTGGCGTCAGTTTCGAGAGCTGCTGCCTTAAGCTCCTCCGGGAGCCCTTCGGGAGCGTATTCTGCCATGAGCGCTTCGAGTCCGGCACCTTCGTAGAGCCGCTCCTGCCCGTCAGAGTCAAGAAGACAGGTCTGGGGGACAGGATACTTGGCTATATATCCTGAAGTACCTACAATCTGGAACATGCGGCTGTAGGGACGAGGAGTCATGATGTTGTGCTCCAGCACAATAGTCCTTCCGGCCGCGGTCTTGATAAGGGTCGTGGTCTGGTCGGCATTGGCAAAGCCCTCTTCACCCGTAAGCGCCTTGCCGCTGAGGGCGGCGCTGTCCATGGACACCAGAGTCAGCAGGCTGTCGCTGCGATGAATCCCGAGTGCCTGGCAGACCGGTCCGAAACCGTGGGTAGGGTAGATGTCTCCGCGATGCTCCCGGTTGAATTCCAGGCGCCAGGGCTCGAGGCCGAAATCAATGCGGTGCAGATAGGCGCCCTCAGCATGGACAATCTCTCCGAAGACACCGGCATGGGCCATACGGATGGCAGCGCGCTCGAAGCTGTCATAGACTGAATTCTCAAGCATCATGCAGTGGAGACGCTTCTGCTCTGCCTTGTCCACAAGGGCCCAGATGTCTTCGAGAGTATGCGCGGCAGGGACCTCGACGGCTACATGCTTGCCGTTGTCCATGGCCTCCAGCGCAATGGGGACATGATTAGCCCAATCCGTGCATATATAGACCAAATCTACTTCGGGGTTAGCACATGCGGCGTGTGTGTCAGACTCGCTGTCGCTAAGTACTTTTATGCTGGCACCCGGGATGCGGCTCAGCCTTGCAACTGCCTGCTTACCCCTGACACCGAGTCCTATGACGGCGATGCGGACGGTCTCCATGGGAGGAGCCGTGAGGCCGAGGACATCCCGCTGCCCGGGGTTACGGGCGGGAACGGGAACTTGTATGGGGAGAGCAGGAGCCATAATCCGGACAAATATACAAAAAAAACCAGGTCCCCCGACATATCGGGAGACCTGCTCTTGGTTGGAGATTCCGGCTCTCCGGCCGGAATGACTATACGGTACGAAATTACTTCGTGATAACCTTGGCCATTTCGCAGACCTTGTTGGAGTAACCCCACTCGTTGTC
>CAMZEI010000083.1 GCA_947305815.1 uncultured Bacteroidales bacterium
GCACCATGCGCTTCGTCACCCCCGCCGCCCCCGTCCTCAACGGCTCCAAGGTCGGCTGATCGACTGCAACCCGCAAATCGTTGAGGCGGATTGATGCCCTTGCAGGCCCTTCTATGATGGTTAAGGTGCCTCAATGTGACCTTTTTGGCCCCGTTGAGGCACCTTAACCCCATTACAGACCCCTCAGCGCCCTCCCGGGTGCCTCAATGAATTTCGGGTTGCGGAAGATTAGCTCTTGCGGAAGCGGTAGAGCTCGTGGGTTGAGGCCGAGAAGGCCATCTCATAGTCGCCGATCCTGACTGTTACGATGTCGGGGTCGGCGGCTTTGTATTTACGGTGATATACTTTAAGGCCCTTGTAGGCGGCCATTTCGGACTCCATGGCGTAGAGGATGTAGTCCTGGAGTATGTCCATATAGGCCCCGATGTGGCTCAGGAGCTCCTCCTCGTAGGAGGTCGTGCAGACGGGTATGCGGACGACCTGCATGCCGTCACCTTTGTGGACTGCAATGAATACGGTGCTGCCCTCGCTCTGAGGGACCATGAAGTAATACTCGGGCTTGTCCTTTGATGCCGCGTACCTGGCGGCATCGATGAATTCGTATGCGGAAATACGCCAGCGGCTGGTAACCTCAGTGCGCATGCAGGATGTAAGCGGCGATGGGTCTCCGGTCATCACGAGTATTGTCCCCACGGTGAAATCCGCCAGTCTCGCCGAACGGGTATATAGCTTCGCCTGGGCCCCTGCAAGGGCGGGGACGAGGGCGAGAATCAGAATCAGCAAATACTTTTTCACGGCCGCAAAATTAAGAAATTAAATGCTTACATTTGTAAGTTATGTCAGATTACATCGTATCAGCGCGCAAATACAGGCCGAAGTCTTTCAGTACCCTTCTCGGACAGGATAACATCGCCGGGACCCTCAAGAATTCGATAATCCGCGGGCAGCTCGCCCACGCCTACCTGTTCTGCGGCCCCCGTGGAGTAGGCAAAACCAGTGCCGCGAGAATCTTCGCCAAGACTATCAACTGCTCCAACCCCTCCGCGGATATGGAGCCTTGCGGAGAGTGCGAGTCCTGCCGCTCATTCGCCGAGGGACGCTCATACTGTATCCATGAGCTTGACGCCGCTTCCAACAACGGTGTGGAGGATATCAAGGCCCTGATGGACCAGGTGCAGATCCCTCCCCAGGTCGGCAAGTACAGCGTGTATATAATCGACGAGGTGCACATGCTCTCGCAGTCGGCGTTCAACGCCTTCCTCAAGACCCTTGAGGAGCCTCCCTCACACGCGATATTCATCCTCGCGACTACCGAGAAGCACAAGATAATCCCTACGATACTCAGCCGCTGTCAGACCTATGATTTCAACCGCATAGGCATCCCTGACATGGTGAGGAACCTGCGCGGCATCGCCTCCAGGGAAGGCATCACGATAGATGACGAGAGCCTGCATGTGATAGCGCACAAGGCCGACGGCGCTATGCGTGACGCCCTCACCATATTCGACCAGACGGTGGCTTTCTGCGGCAATGAGGTCAAGTACGAGGATGTAATCCGCAACCTTGGCATAATTGACTACGATTATACCTTCTCGCTGGTCGACTGCTTCCTCGCCGGGGATTACGGCAAGGCAATGCTCATTTTCGACGAGCTGCTCGCCAAGGGCTTCGGGGCCCTGCACTTCATGAGTGCGCTCAGCTCGCATTTCAGAGACCTCCTGGTCAGCCGCACAGGCGGGCTTGATTCGCTGCTGGACCTCCCGGCATCGCTCAAGCAGCGCTACGCCGCGCAGGCCGCAAGGTGCAGCATCAAATATCTCTATGATTCACTCGCCATCACTACTGAGTGCGAGGCAGGATATCGTGCCAGCGCGAATCCGAGGCTCCATATAGAGTTCGCTCTGATGAAGCTTGCGTTTGTAGATTCCGGCTCTCCGGCCGGAATGACTATGGAGGCGCCCGCTGCCCCGGTAGCTACACCGGCAACTGCACCGGTAGCTACACCGGCAACTGCACCGGTAGTAGCTCCAGAACCTGTGGCTGCTCCGGCTCCGGAGTCAGTCGCTACCCCTGCACCGATAGCTGCTCCAGAGCCGATAGTGGCCCCTGCACCAATTAGTCATTCCGGGCAAGCGGAGCGCGACCCGGAACCGAGCGGAGCGAGCTCCGCAACCGAAGGGCGCGAATCTCCTGCAGCCCCGGAGCCGCGCAGGCCAGCCGTCAAGACCGGCGCAAGCCTGTCGATGTCAAGCCTCATGGGTACTCGTGAGGCCGCTCCAGTGGAGGTGGAAGCCGCCCCCGCCGAGCCCGTCGGAGAACTCCCTTCGGACGAACTGCTCCGCGAAAAGTGGAAGCAGCTCGCCGCCGGGACCGCTCAGGTGCGCCTGTCCAACGCCCTCGCCAATGCTAAGCTCGAATTCTCCGAGCGCGAAGGCTACAGGATTGTCACTTTTTCCGTGATTAACGAGGCCCAGAAGAAGTGGATCGAAGACAGGATACTACGTGAGCTCGAAGCCCGTATGAGGGCCCTAGCTTCGTCCGACAGGATAAGGCTCGAGATAGCCGTCATCCCCGAAGAGGCGCAAGAGAAGATCAACTATATGCCTGCCGAGAAGGCACAGGATTTGATGAACCGCAACGAAGAGGTCCGCGCATTCGTGGCAGACCTTGGACTCGATATCAAGTAGCTACGGTATGAAACTGCACTGCGAAAACCTGGTCAAGAAATATGGCGTCCGCACTGTCGTGAAGGGCGTCTCGATGGAAGTCAACCAGGGTGAAATAGTGGGATTCCTAGGCCCTAACGGAGCCGGCAAGACCACCAGCTTCTATATGATTACCGGCCAGATAGTGCCCAATGACGGCCGCGTGTTCCTTGACGACGAGGAGATTACCAAGCTCCCCATGTACAAGAGAGCACAGAAGGGCGTCGGTTATCTGCCTCAGGACGCGTCGGTGTTCCGCAAGATGTCGGTTGAGGACAACATCATGTCAGTGATGGAGATGTCCGACATGACCCGCGAGGAAAGGGAGCAGAGGCTCGAAGACCTCATCTCCGAATTCAACCTCTCCAAGGTGCGCAAGAGCAAGGGTATCCAGCTCTCCGGCGGCGAGAGGCGTCGTTGCGAGATAGCCCGTGCTCTGGCAATCGACCCCAAGTTCATACTGCTCGACGAGCCTTTCGCAGGGGTTGACCCTATAGCCGTCGAGGATATCCAGTACATCATAGCCAAGCTCAAATACCGCAACATAGGCGTAATCATCACCGACCACAATGTGGGTGAGACCCTGGCCATCACCGACAGGGCCTACCTCCTGTACGAGGGCACCATACTCCAGCACGGTACTCCCGAGGCGCTCGCCGGCGATGAGGATGTCCGTACCAAATACCTGGGAGCCGGATTTGTCCTCAAGAAGTCCGTCGCGGTAGAGAAAGCTAAGGCTGAATGGGAGGCAAGGCGATGAAAATCCTCATAATCGACGATGAGCGTGCCATACGCAATTCGCTGGGAGAAATACTCGGCGATGAGGGCTACGCCGTAGATACCGCAGAAGACGGACTCGCAGGTCTCGAGAAAGCCCGCAGCGACCGCTACGATGTGATCTTCTGCGACATCAAGATGCCCGGCATGGACGGCGTCGAGGTACTGGAGAAGCTCCAGGCAGATGGCATCGAGAGCGCAGTAGTGATGATCTCCGGCCACGGCGACATAGAGACAGCCGTGGACTGCATCAAGAAGGGCGCTTTTGACTTCATCCAGAAGCCTCTCGACCTCAACAGGATACTCATAACCATCAAGAACGCATCCGAGCGGGCCTCGCTCGTCACTCAGACCAAGGTGCTCCGCAAGAAGGTTTACGGAGCCGAGATGGTAGGCGAATCCGCCCCCATGGTGCACATACGCGAGATGATTGGCAGGGTCGGTCCCACTGACGCAAGGGTCCTGATCATGGGCGCCAACGGCACGGGTAAGGAACTTGTAGCCCGCGGGCTTCACGCGGCAAGCGAGAGATCAGCCATGCCTTATATCGAGGTGAACTGCGCTGCCATACCTTCCGAGCTCATCGAGAGCGAGCTGTTCGGCCACGAGAAGGGTGCTTTCACCTCCGCCATCAAGCAGCACAAGGGTAAGTTCGAGCAGGCCGACGGAGGGACGCTCTTCCTCGACGAGATAGGTGACATGTCGCTCGCCGCACAGGCCAAGGTGCTGCGAGTACTGCAGGAGCACAAGCTATCGAGAGTAGGTTCTGACAAGGATATAGAGGTCAATGTGCGTGTGATTGCCGCTACCAACAAGGACCTGCGCGCCGAGATTGAGAAGGGCAACTTCCGTGAGGACCTCTACCACAGACTCTCGGTGATAGTAATCAAGGTCCCCGACCTGGATGAGCGCAAGGATGACATCCCCCTGCTGGTAGAGCATTTCGTGGAGCAGGTCTGCGCCGAGAGCGCCATGCCCCGCAAGTCTTTCAGCCCCGAGGCTGTGGCTCTCCTCAAGGAGAAGTCATGGACCGGCAATGTCCGCGAGCTGCGCAATGTCGTAGAGCGTCTGCTGATACTCGGAGACAGCATCATCACTCCACAAAACGTCAAGGACTACGTCCTATAATTATCAGGTAATCCAACCATCTTCCCTACTGCGGATAAGGAGATAATCGCTATATTTGGAAAGAATATGGGCGATAATAAACTAATGTCTGAGATGCTGCGGCGGGCGGACCCGGCGCAGGTGGAGGGGCTCGCTCGCTTCTTCAAGACGGGCCCTGGCCAGTACGGAGAGGGAGACCGCTTCCTCGGGATCAAGGTCCCGGTGACAAGGGAGGTGGTGAAGGCATGCTGGCGGCAGACCTGCTGGAATGATCTGGAGGAGTGTATCTGCAGCGAGTATCACGAAGTGCGTCTTGCGGC
>CAMZEI010000084.1 GCA_947305815.1 uncultured Bacteroidales bacterium
TCAGTCCTATTGTGCCCGCGGGCAATGATGCGGCAGCGGCAGACCACGACGGCCCCGATGGGCACTTCCTCTTCCGCTGCCGCGGCCCGCGCCTCGCGCAGCGCCTCAAGCATGAACTTTTCGTCAGTTTCCATGCCCCAAAGTTATGAAACTTCCGCGAAAAAGTTTCATATTTGTACTATGAAACTCTTCCTCATAGACGGACACGCCCTCATCTTCAAGATGTACTACGCCTTCCTCGGGAGGCCGATGATAAACTCCAAGGGCGTGGACACCTCGATACTGTTCGGATTCACCAAATACCTGCTGGAGCTGATTGAGCGCGAGCAGCCCGAATATATGGCCGTCTCATTCGACCTGCCGGGCGGCACTTTCCGCAACAAACTGTACCCCGCCTACAAGGCCAACCGCGCCGAGACCCCTGAGCTGGTGAAGCAGGCCCTGGAGCCGCTCATTGCCATCTGCAAGGCCATGGGGCTGCCGGTGCTGACGGTCCCGGGCTTCGAAGCCGACGACGTGATAGGAGCCATGGCAATGCGCGAGGCTTCAGACACGCTGGATGTCTATATGGTGACGCCGGACAAGGACTACGGACAGCTGGTGCGCCCCAACATCCTGCAGTATCGTCCGGCAAAGGGCGGCGAGAACGAGGTGCTGGGCCCCGCGGAGATTTGCGCCAAATGGAAAATCCAGCGCACCACTCAGGTAATTGACATCCTCACGCTATGCGGCGACTCCTCCGACAATGTCCCGGGAGTTGACGGCGTTGGACCCGTCGGCGCGGCCAAGCTTCTCGCCAAATACGGCAGTGTGGAGAACATCTACGAGCATCTCGGCGAGCTCTCCCCCGGCATGAGGGAGCGTTTCGAAGCTGCCCGCGACCATATCGCGCTCAGCAAGGAGCTCGTCACCATCAAGACCGACATCCCCCTCTCCCCCACCCTGGAGGACATGCGACTCGACACCACCCTCACTCCGGAGATGTCGGAGCTCATTGAGCAGTTCGAGATGCGCTCGCTGCGCCGCCATTTCCATGAGGGACCGGCATTTACCCCGCCGCCTATTAAAAAAGAGCTTACCTATAATATAATAAGTACCGTTCCCGCCGACTCAAAGGGCCTAGGGCTCTGCGTGAGCGGCGATACCGTCTATCTCGCGAGCGCCACCGAAGCCGCGGCTATCAGCATTGATGACTGCCGCTCCGTCCTGGAAGACCCCGCCGTCCCCAAATACGGCCACGGTCTCAAAGCCGCATACAAGTCTCTGCATGAGAAAGGAATAACACTGTGCGGCCGCCTCATCGACTGCGAGTTGCTGCACTACATACTCGACCCCGAGAGTAGCCACGCCAAGGAAGTCCTGGCCGCTGACCTGCTCGGTCTTGAACTCAAACCTGAGAAGCCTGCAGAGGAAGTTTCCCTTTTCGACGAAGTCCCTGAGGACAGCGGCGACGGGGACAGGCTGCGCGAAGCCGTAATCCTACGGCAACTCGGCGATGCCCTCATGGACAAACTCTCAGAGAAGGACCAACTGAAGCTCTACGACGAGATAGAGGAGCCGCTCATCCGCGTCCTTGCCCGTATGGAGATGGCAGGCGTCAAGGTGGACCTCGGGTCCCTGCGGGAGTTCGCAGACGGCCTCCGCACCGAGATGCTATCCCTCGAAGCCGAAGTGCGCGAGCTCGCCGGAGAGCCCGGACTCAACGTCTCCTCTCCCAAGCAGATAGGCGAAGTGATATTTGAGAAGCTGCGCCTCGACCCCAAGGCCCGCAAGCCCTCCAAAGGCAACTGGCCGACCGACGAGACTACCCTCTCGGAGCTCGCGGACCGCAACCCCATCATAGGCAAGATACTGGATTACCGCGGCACGCGCAAGCTGCTAAGTACCTATATTGACCCGTTCCCGGAATACATCTCCCCCGTCGACGGGAGGGTCCACACTACATTCAACCAGGCCCTTACCGCGACCGGACGCCTGTCGAGCTCCAACCCCAACCTGCAGAACATCCCCATTCGCACCGAGCAGGGGCGCAGGATACGCGCGGCATTCGTCCCAGGCGACCCCGACAGCGTCATAATGTCGGCCGACTATTCGCAGATTGAGCTCCGCGTGATGGCGCACCTCTGCGGCGATGCCCACATGACTGCGGCCTTCAGGGACGGCGTGGATGTGCATGCGGCGACCGCGGCCAAGATATTCCACATCCCCGTGGACGAAGTCACCGCCGACCAGAGGCGCGTCGCCAAGACCGCCAACTTCGGCATCATGTACGGCATATCGACCTTCGGGCTCGCCCAGAGGCTGGGTTGCTCCCGCACCGAGGCGAAGCAGATAATCGAAGACTACTTCGCCGGCTTCGCCACTATCCGGGAGTTCATAGACACTACTCTCGCCGAAGCCCGCGACAAAGGCTATGTACAGACCATGTTCGGCCGCCGCAGGTATCTGCCGGACCTTAACTCGCGCAACGCTCAGGCCCGCGCATTTGCGGAGCGCAACGCCGTCAATGCCCCCATCCAGGGCACCGCGGCCGATATCATCAAGCTCGCCATGACTTCCGTGGACAAGGCCCTCACCGAGGGCGGTTTCGCATCGAGGATGGTACTCCAGATACACGACGAACTCGTGCTGGAAGTCCCCGATGCCGAGATTGAGGCCGTCCGCGGGATGCTCGTCCGCGAGATGGAGGGAGTAATGTCCCTCAGCGTACCACTTACAGTAGAATGCAATTATGGAAAAACCTGGCTCGAGGCCCACTAGCGAACTGGTCCGCCTCGCCATCATAGGCGACGGCGCCGCTTTCACCGAACTCTGGGACACCCACATCGAGGCCCTGGAAGCCTACATACGCAGCTCCATGAAGGGGCTGGACGACTTCTATGTGGACGACATCTGCTCACGCAGCTTCGAGAAGGCGTTCCGGCAGATACGCAGCTACGACCCCTCCAAGAGCCAGTTCTCCACATGGCTGAGGACCATCGCGCACAACACAGCCCTCGACATCCTGGAGCAGGAGCAGAGGGCCCGTCGCAGCTACGTCTATCTGGACGACAGCTCCCGCAGTCCCGGCATGGCAGAAGCCATGGGCGATGGCCAGGACACGCCCCTGGAGCAGATAATCCGCGACGAAGACCAGGCCCTCACCGAGAAATACATCACCGCCCTCCCCGACCTCTACCGCGAAATCGCACGCCGGCGCCTCGTGGACGGACTGCAGTACAAGGAGATAGCCGAGGAGATGGACATGGAGCTCAACACCGTCCGCACCCGAATTCGCCGCGCCAAGGCCATAATCGAACAGCTCAAGGAAAATGACAACGGATAGACAATACTACGCCCACGCAATCGAGCTCTGGCAGGACTGGAACTCCAAGATCAACGTGATTTCCCGCAAGGACAGCGACTTCATCTTCGAGCATCACATCCTGCACAGCCTCGCAATCGGGCACTTCAACCCCTTCGAGCCTGGCGAGACGGTGCTGGATGCCGGCACCGGCGGCGGCTTCCCGGGGATTCCGCTCGCGATGAACTTCCCGGATACGCGCTTCACCCTATGCGACTCCATTGGCAAGAAGGTGCGCGTCGCCGCAGCTGTCGCCGAAGGACTGGGCCTTGGCAATGTCACGGCAGTCAACGCCCGCATCGAGAGTCTCCCGGAGAGCTACGACTGGGTAGTGACCCGCGCCGTCACTACGCTGGAGAACTTCTACCCCTGGGTCCGCGGCCGCTTCCGCAAGGGAATCCTCTGCCTCAAGGGCGGCGATGTCATGGCTGAAATAGCCTCTTTCTGCGCCTCCTGCAAGGTCGATCCGGGGTCCGTGAGCGTATGGCGGATAAATGACTGGCTCGAGGATAATTATTTTGACGAAAAATTTGTAATTGCCGTCAGAAAATAATACCTTTGCCCTCCCAAATCAGACAAATAAAGTAAACAGATATGAAAAGGACTTACCAACCATCAAATCGCAAGAGGGTCAACAAGCACGGATTCCGTGAAAGGATGAGCACCCCCAACGGCCGCAGGGTCCTTGCAGCCCGCAGGGCTCATGGCCGCAAGAAGCTGACCGTCTCGTCCGAAGACAGGTTCTAGTCAACCGCAATCTTCGAAACAGAAAGGCCGACACCATCAAGGTGCCGGCCTTTCTGATTATCCAAGAGGACCCTGCCTGATTACAGGGTCCTCTTGATTTCCACGATCTGGAAGGCCTCGATGGAGTCGCCCTCCTTGATGTCATTGAAGCCCGCTATGCCCATACCGCACTCCATGCCGGCAATGACTTCCTTAGCCTGGTCCTTGCCACGCTGCAGGGAGGCCAGCTCGCCGGTATAGACCACGATGCCGTCGCGGATGAGACGGACCTTGGACTTGGACACGATCTTGCCGTCGCGGACGATACAGCCTGCAATCGTGCCGACCTTGCTGATCTTGAAGGTCTGCTTGACTTCGGCAGTACCGAGCACCTCTTCCTTCTTCTCAGGCTCGAGCATACCCTCGATACCGTCCTTGACTTCGTTGATGGCGTCGTAGATGA
>CAMZEI010000085.1 GCA_947305815.1 uncultured Bacteroidales bacterium
GAGCCGATGGAGGGAATCGAACCCACGACCTTGAGATTACAAATCACACGCTCTGACCAACTGAGCTACATCGGCAGCTTATTTCAAAGACCCCTTTTTAAGGGAGTGCAAAGATAGGCACTTTTCCGAAAAATGCAAAGAAAGAATAAAAATATTTTCACTAAAGCATGGAAGCCAGCTTCTCGGCAGAAATTCCGCATGCTTCGCGCTGCGCAGCCTGGGTTGCGTGGGCTACGAATACATCGGGTATGCCGACCCCTTTGACCCTGGTCCCGGGATGCCTGGAGGCCATATATTCGCACACGGCGCCGTACAGTCCGCCGGCCATGGAACCGTCCTCAACGGTGATTATTCGCTCATACGAGGAAGCTATCCGGTCGAGGGCCTCGGTATCGAGGGGCTTGATGAAGCGGAAATTCCACACTCCGGCGCGGCCCTGAATCCGCCCGGCCGCTTCGAGTGCCGGTGCAACAGCGGGTCCGCAGGCTAGGATCGCAGTGCCTGTGCCGTGCAGCAGCTCTTCGGCCTTGCCGGCAGGCAGCTCCTGCCAGGGAGTCTCCCTCCACGGGGCGCCCTCTCCCATCCCGCGCGGATACCTTATTATATAAGGGCCCGTCGCCGTCTTGAGCGCGGAGTACAGCAGAGACTTCAGCTCGGCCTCGTCCTTCGGTGTGCTGACGGTTACTCCGGGGATGGCCCTGAAGGCGCTGATGTCGAAGGCTCCCTGATGGGTGGCTCCGTCTTCGCCCACGAGTCCGGCGCGGTCAAAGCACAGCACTACCGGCAGGCTCTGCAGGGCGAGGTCATGGATAATCTGGTCGTAAGCCCTCTGCGCGAACGATGAATATATGTTGCAGAACGGCCTGAGTCCTGCCGCGGCGAGTCCTGCCGAGAAGGTCACGGCGTGCTCTTCTTCAATTCCTACGTCGAAGAATCGGTCGGGGAACTCCTTTGCAAATCCCGTCATGCCGCTGCCGCTCGCCATTGCGGGAGTGATGCCCACGACTCGGCTGTCAGTGCGGGCGAGCTCGCAAAGCACCTGTCCGAATACATCCTGATACCTGTCAGCTGGATGGGCAGAAGGGATCCTTTCGCCAGTCTTGGGGTCGAACTTACCCGGAGCGTGCCATACGGTAGGGTCGGCTTCCGCCGGGGCAAAGCCCCTGCCCTTGGTGGTGAGACAGTGCAAGATCCTCGGGCCCTTGATCCCCTTGAGCTTGCCCAGTGTCTCCACCATCTTCTCTACATCGTTGCCGTCCACCGGGCCGAAATACCTGATACCCAGGGCTTCGAAGACGTCGCCGCCGCTACCCTTGATGAACCAGGTCTTGAGGCTGCGAAGCCACCTCTGCAGGAAGTTTCGCATGCCGGTTTCGCCGAGCGTATGCCATACGCGGTCCTTCATCCTGTTGTACCTGGCGCTGGTGGTGAAGCGCAGCAGGTGGTTGTGCAGGCCTCCGGTGTTGTCGTCTATGGAGTGGTTGTTGTCGTTGAGTATTATAAGAATGTCCGCGCGCGAGGCGCCGGCGTTGTTGAGCCCCTCGAATGCGAGTCCTCCTGTGAGGGCTCCGTCGCCAATCACCGCTACGGATTTGTACCCGAGACCCTGTATCCTCGCGGCTTCGGCATATCCCAGGGCCGCCGACACCGAGGTGGATGAGTGACCCACCCCGAACGCATCATAGGGACTCTCCGACATCTTGGGGAAGCCGCTTATGCCGCCTTCTGTGCGCAATGCGGCGAAGGCTTCGCGGCGTCCGGTCAGTATCTTGTGGGCGTAAGCCTGATGGCCTACGTCAAATACCAGTTTGTCCTCGGGAGTGTCGAACACATAGTGCAGGGCCGCAATCAGCTCCACCGCTCCGAGGCTCGATGCGAGGTGCCCGGGGTTGCGCGAGCAGCATTCTATCATGTACTCACGCACCTCCGCGCAGAGCTGTGGCAACTGCCCACGGTCCAGCTTCCGCAGGTCCGCAGGGGAGTTGATATGGTCCAGCAATCCGTTCATGCAATTGTTGTTAGGGGAGGCAAAGGTACTTATTTTTTCAAAAATAAGCCTTAAATTAGCGAGTTCAAAAAATGAAAGCTATGACTCAGAAGACTACACTCAGGGATTCCGCCGCGATGCGCTGGCTAGCCCTCCTTCTTCTTGCCCTCGGCATGTTCTGCTCGTATATCTTCATGGATATACTTTCTCCTATCAAGGACCTGATGCAGACCGAGAGGGGATGGGACAGCCTTGCCTTCGGCACCATGCAGGGCTCGGAAGTGTTCCTCAACGTATTCGTGTTCTTCCTCATATTCGCAGGTATCATCCTGGACAAGATGGGGGTGCGCTTCACGGCGGTCCTTTCGGGAGCCGTGATGCTCGCAGGCGGACTGGTCAAATATTATGCCGTCAGCGAGGCCTTTGTAGGGGTTGACGCCCTGGGCAATCACACCGCACTGTACAGCTGGTTTGAGAACAACCTCAATTACATACCCGGATTTGATGAAATAGGCGTAGCGCCCTTCTACCGCGGCATGCCGGCGTCGGCCAAGCTCGCCGCTCTGGGCTTCATGATCTTCGGTTGCGGCTGCGAGATGGCCGGTATCACTGTGAGCCGCGGTATCGTCAAGTGGTTCAAGGGTCGTGAGACAGCTCTCGCCATGGGTAGCGAGATGGCCCTTGCGCGTCTTGGTGTAGCCACCTGCATGATATTCTCGCCCTATTTCGCCAAGCTCGGCGGACACATCGATGTCAGCCGTTCGGTGGCTTTCGGCGTGGTACTGCTGTGCATCGCCCTCATGATGTTCATAGTTTATTTCTTCATGGATCGTAAGCTTGACAGCCAGACCGGCGAAGCTGAGGAGAAGGACGACCCGTTCAAGGTCAAGGACATTGGCAAGATCCTGGGAAGCCTCGGATTCTGGCTCGTAGCTCTGCTTTGCGTGCTCTACTATTCGGCTATCTTCCCGTTCCAGAAGTACGCGGTCAACATGCTGCAGTGCAACCTGACGCTCAACCCTGCCAGCCCGGACAGCTTCTGGGGAGGGGATTCGGTCACCATAGTGCAGTACGCCATAATGCTCGCAGTCGCTGTCGCCGCCTTTTCCAGCAACTTCATCAAGAGCAACAAAGCGCTTAAATACAGCCTCATGGCACTGGCAGTTGTCGCACTGGTCGTCTATTGCTACATGGGTTACATGCGCGGTACCGCAGAGACCATATTCGCTGTCTTCCCGCTGCTTGCAGTGGCAATTACTCCTATACTCGGCAGCTACGTGGACCATAAGGGCAAAGCGGCTTCCATGCTGCTCCTTGGCTCAATCCTGCTGGTACTCTGCCACCTGACCTTCGCCTTCGTCCTGCCTTCCTTCAAGGGTAATGCAGTCGGCGGCGTGGTAGTGGCCTATGTCACCATCCTTGTGCTTGGAGCTTCCTTCTCTCTGGTGCCCGCGGCACTGTGGCCTTCGGTCCCGAAGCTCGTGGATGAGAAGATCATCGGCTCGGCTTATGCGCTGATATTCTGGATCCAGAACATTGGCCTGTGGCTCTTCCCCCTGCTCATCGGCAAGGTCCTCGACAGTACCAACCCTGCAGGCACCGCCGCCACCGAGCTCAATTACACCTGGGCCCTTGTGATGCTGGCCTGCCTCGGCGTTGCAGCGATGCTGATCGCCGTCTATCTCAAGGCCGTCGACCGCCGCAAGCACTACGGCCTCGAGGAACCGAATATCAAGTAACCATCATAAAACCAACCATTATGAAAAAAATCCTTATTATCGTTCTTGCGGCAGTTATTGCCCTTTCTCTTACTGGATGTGGTGCCTCTGCGAATCTCACATCTAACGTGAACAATAACGTGACAAATGTCACGCTTTCTCAGAAGAACTTCCACATTGTAGAACAAGTATCTTCATCGGTTTCCTCCCGCTACTATTTCGGTATCGGTGGCCTCAGCAAGGCAGCATTGAGAAATAATGCCGTGGCAGAATTAACAAAGAAAGCACAGCTGCAAGGCTCACAGGCGCTTATTAATGTGAGCGTTAAGGAGTCTTTGGAGTTTTATTACATTTATTGGGTATACACCTGCACGGCAGAAGCGACAGTCATAGAGTTTGATTAGTAATCTGCATTTTCGGCCTTTTTTGACGGAGGTGTCCCAACAACGGGGACACCTCCGTCACTATAACGCCCTCGCGCGCTACTCGATCGGAGTCTCAGGGAATCGGCATGTGACAGTTCCTTTCTGAACTTCACCTCTGACGTTTTGGCTTAGGAGGGTATAAGTTATCTCAGCTGACGGGTCGTCAGGAGTAACCACGAAGACCAATTGGAAAGACATCTCCATTAATGAGAGATCATAGTCGTCCACTTGGTCCAATCTTTTTCTTTTACCTTCAAAAGCAAAAGGTTTTGTCACCACTGCAATTGTCAGGATTCCCATATCA
>CAMZEI010000086.1 GCA_947305815.1 uncultured Bacteroidales bacterium
CGTGGCTGCTGCTGGTGAAGTACTGCCTCAGATAGCCATTTTCTCTATCCCTGTCGGCATCCTGGTGATGAACATACTCTACACCCATAGCTTTATAGACGAGAAGGGCGACAAGGCCTCCGGTAAGCTTACACTTGCCGGTCTGATACCTTCCAACGGAGGCAAACTGGCTGTATCCGTGATACTTAATCTGCTGCCTTTCGTGCTGGTGGTAACTGCTGTAGCATTTGGTATGCTGCATCCTGCCTTCCTCGCTGTGCTGCTCGCTCTGCCGAGAGCTATCTGGCTGATACATTCGCTTGCGCAGTTTACGCACGGAGTGGATGTTGAGCCGGCGAAGTGGCTTGGCCCTATGGGCAACTGGGAGGCGATCAAGGCCGCGGGGCTTGCTTGGTATCTGTCCCGCTGGTTCACCGCCCGCAACCTGGTTACGCTCTTCTGCGTCGTCACGGTGCTCGTGCAGATTGTACTTTTAATAGTTAAGTAGTCATGGCAGGCAAACTCTCCCAACTCTTCTACCTTGCAGGATGGTTCTTCGGTGCCCGTTTCCTTGGCCGCCGCAGGCCCCTGCAGAGCGTGATTTTCGTATCCGACCGCTGCAATCTCGCCTGCAAGCATTGCAGCGTATATAACCAGGTCAATCCTCTGAGTAAGACGATGGCGCAGTTGGAGGAGGAGATGCGTTACTGCTATGGTCTGGGGTCGCGTTTCATAGATTTCGAGGGAGGGGAGCCTTTCCTATGGAAGGATGGCGATGCCGATATCAACGATCTTATACGGCTGGCGAAAAAGATAGGGTTCTATAGCTGCACGATTACCACCAATGCTCAGAAGCCCTTCCACAGTGACGAGGCAGGTGCCATCTGGGTGAGCCTGGACGGAGTGGGCGAGTACCACGACCGTGTGCGCGGCGAGGGAGTCTTTGCACGTCTGGAGAAGAATGTCGCCGCCTGCGGGCACAAGGCCCTCACGGCCAATATGGCGATTAATACCCTCAATTATGAGGCCGTGGCCCGCACCATCGAGTATGTTGAGGCCAGCCCTTATTTCAAGTCAATATCCTTTAGCTTCCATACGCCCTTCAAGGGTACCGAGTACCTCACCGTGGACCAGGAGACCCGGGAGGAGATAATCGACCTGATACTCTCTTACAAGAAGAAGGGCTATCACATTATGAACACTTCCGTGGGCCTGCGCAAGATGAAGCGTCTGGACTTCGAGCCGCAGTGTTGGGTGACCAATTTCATATTCACCGACGGCACGCGGCTGCCGCAGTGCGCCGGCAAGGAGCAGGGAGTGTGCGATCAGTGTGGTTTCGGCATGGCCGGCGAGATGAACGCGCTCTTCAATTTTCATCCCGAGACCATACTTGCCGGCCTCAGCCTCAGAGTATAATAACGCCGACGGAGTCTTGCAGACGCGCGGCCAGAATTTATTTTCCGGACAAGTTTGCCGGAAAACCAAATTCTGCTCCGCCTGTCCGTCGGCGTATAGTTATTCCAGCCGTTTTCTATTACTATATGATAATCAAGCATATACAATAATGCTATAGGGAAAATGCCCTATAGCATTATTATAATAATCTGATTAGTAGTTAGTTACGAAAAACGCTGCCTTCTGGAAATTAGATAGTCAACAATCGCGGCAAGGTACCAGATTGCGAGGGCAATGAGGATACCGGCGGCGAAGCCGACGAGTACGTCACCGACATAGTGACGGCCGACGAAGACGCGGCTCGCTCCTACCAGGAAAGACCAGAGGAAGATTAGGATGCCGTATGCCTTGTGCGAACGCTTGTAATCCTGCTTGAGGCAGAGATATGAGAGCGTGGCGAAAGCTGCTGTATTGGCGGCGTGCGCTGAGAAGAATCCGTAGTAGCTGCCCTGCCCCTTGAGGACGTGCAGTCCGTTACCTATCATATATGGATCCCAGCTTGGGCGGAAGCGCGCCACCGAATACTTCACCAGATTGGCTCCCTGATCTACCGCAAGGATGGTTAAAGCTATGAGCACCAGGGCTATGAGTGTGCGCCCAAGGCCGAGCCTGCGTATCATGATGACCAGCACCAGTACATACAGTGGTATCCATGCCGTGACAGACGAGAAAATGGACCATACCGAATCCGTGAAGGGCGTGTGCAGCGCATTGACTGCCAGCGTAATGTCCTGGTCGAAGCGGACTATTGTGTCGAGGAAGCTCATTTCTGAAGGGATTTCCAGAGGGTGTCTTTAAGTGTGTCGAGACCTTCGCCGGAGACGGAGGATATAAATACGTGAGGGACTCCGCGGGGGAGGTGACGGGCTACGTCCTTCTCCATCTCGGCATCCGCGATGTCACATTTGGTTATGGCGAGGACCCTCTCCTTGGCGAGCAGCTCCGGATTATACATCTTGAGCTCCTTCAAGAGGGTCTTGTATGTACCTGCTATATCTTCCTCCTCTATGCTCACCATGAACAGCAGCACTGAGTTGCGCTCTATGTGCCGCAGGAACCTCAGGCCTATGCCCTTGCCCTCGTGAGCGCCCTCTATGATGCCGGGGATATCCGCCATGACGAACGAAAGGTCATCGCGGTAGCGCACTATCCCGAGGTTGGGTTCCAGGGTGGTGAAAGCGTATGAGGCAATCTTGGGTTTGGCTGAAGTGATGCTCGAAAGCAGAGTGGATTTCCCTGCATTGGGAAGTCCCACGAGACCCACGTCGGCGAGCAGCTTGAGCTCCAGGATGAACCATCCCTCCTGCCCCTCCTCGCCTGGCTGGGCGTAGCGCGGAGTCTGCTGGGTGGCGGTCTTGAAGTTGTTGTTCCCCAGGCCCCCGCGTCCTCCGCGGCAGAGTATCTTCTCTTCGCCGGGCTCCACCAGTTCGAAGAGGACCTCCTGAGTCTCGGCATCCTTGACAACCGTGCCTACTGGTACCTGCAGGAGTATGTCTTCGCCGTTGGCTCCGTGACGGAGGGCGCTGCCGCCCTTCTCACCGTCCTCCGCCTTGACGTGCTTGCGGTACTTGAGGTGTATGAGGGTCCAGAACTGCGGGTCGGCCTTGAGGATAATGTGGCCGCCGCGCCCTCCGTCACCGCCGTCCGGACCGCCCTTGGGGATGTACTTGGCCCTGTGCAGATGCACCGACCCCGCCCCGCCGTGTCCCGACGCGCAGAATATCTTGACGTAGTCTATGAAGTTGCTCTCAGCCATGCAGACACGAAAGTAGGCAAATTCTTGCTCATATACAAGAAACAGCCCCGACAATGCGGGTTATTCTTGTTAACGAAAGCTTGCAGATTCAAGTATTATCTCTATATTTGTGTTGTCATACATGACGCTTGATAGGAGCTTTGAAAGACGGGCGCTACCCCTAATTGGTGTCCGTCTTCTTTTTTTCTTCTACCGAGGGGAGGTGCTGAAACGAGGGAGCGAATGTCCTTACACCTATCAAGTACATAATGTATGAATAAAAGGACAATTCCACGAATCGTTCGATACTCCATAAGGCTCTCTATTCCTATCCCCTCGGGTTTTTGCTGAGTTGATAACCCGACATTCGTTGAGGCGGGTGAGCTTGATTGTAGGTACATGAACTACATGTTAGGTGCCTCAATGTCACCCAAAAGGCCATATTGAGGCGGCTGAACCCTTCTATAAGTGCCTTAGGGGCATCTAGCCTGCCTCAACGAATTGCGGGTTGTGGGCAAAACAATGCACTGCGTCTTCGCTTAGCGAATATGCCTGAAGAGTCGCTGGTGATTGTGAGCCAGATGGCATATAAATAAACAAGAGCCGACTCTTTTGGGGCCAGCTCTTGTTAGGATGGTGGATATGACTTTAAAAACAATCGACCCCGACAGTAATGCCGGGGCCGTCGTTGAATATTTCGGAGAAGAATTAAAGCGCGGCTATCTGCGCCTCGCTGAGGCCGGTACTTTTTGCGATGATATTGATGTCAACGCCAAGTTTCTTCAGGTTCTTAGCGGTATCAGCCTTGCCCTTCTCCATACCCTTCTCCATACCCTTCTCCATGCCCTTCTCCATACCCTCATTGCGGGCATACTCGATGGTATTGTAGTAGTCGTTCTTCATTTTGAGCGAGATTCTGT
>CAMZEI010000087.1 GCA_947305815.1 uncultured Bacteroidales bacterium
GCCTTTTACCGGAAGGAATAATTGACTTCCGTGTGCTTGCCAACCGGTAATTCGTTGAGGCAGTAAGGAGGCCCTGGAGATACTTCCAAAAGGGTTCACCTGCCTCAACGGGGCCTTTTTGGGGACATTGAGGCTCCCTGCCGGCCTCTGATGTGCCTACAACGAGGATTAGCCGCCTCAACGATTGTCGGGTTGGGTGTACTGAGGCACCGCCGCCTCGCAATACGAAGCTCGGCGGCTACTTTACAGGATAATGTTCATCCTCATAATCCGCGACAAGATTGGACAAATTAATCTGTTCATATTCACTCTACGACCTTGACAAGTGGTTCTCCAAGCGCGGTTGATATCTCTGCAATGGATTTCAGTGTTAGATTTGGGAAGCCGGAAGTCCACCGTGAGATAACGGCCTCAGACCGCCCCATCTTTTTTGCAAGATCGCGTTGGGTCATCTGTTTCTTCTTGAGGATAGCGTCGATACGGGCAATGATATCGGCTGACAGCTGTATCTCGGACATAATCTCAGGAGACACGGATGACACCTTTTCATTGATCCATTCCTGCTTGTTTCTCATATCTTTTTTATAAATCTAATGTAATATCTTCGATGCCAGATAATCTTTTTTCCTCTATACTTACTAATCCCTTGGCTATGTTCTCACAAAGGATTATTTCAAACTTCTGGAGGTCAAGAACATAACCATACAGTTTGGGGTCCTCCTCATATGTGCGCGTGTTTTTCACTCCGCCATTGCCGAGGATAACTATCTGATCAGAGAACCTAAGACAGTACAGACGGAGTTTGCCGCTTTCAATCGGCAACGCCTGAACGCTATCGTTAATGCCTCCCTCCGGACGAAAAAACCGTTCAAGGGCACCTATACGCAGGATGGCCTGAAGTGCTGCAAGGATGCGCTGATAATCTCGGTTATACGTTGCGTTCATTTCAAATTCCGCTACGAACTTTTCAAACTCCGTGGTTCCATCTTTTTCAAAACTGATTGAGTATAAAGTAACCTTCTCCGACTCATTCATAAGCTCAACAGTTGCTCTCTTCTTTACAATCATATGGCAAAATTACTATAATAAAACTTAACATACAAGCTAATTTTTGATTTCTACCAGCCGGGGGTGCAGCGCTGGAGGATATCGACACGCAACAGGCCTTCGTTCTCCATGAGGGTGCAGAGGCGGACAGTCTGGCGGTATTCGAGGCCGGCGGCGCGCGACAGCTCGTCGAAGTTGGAGCCGGGAGCGGAGGCAACGGCCGCCGCGAGAGACTGCATGCGGGAGAGGTCCTCGGGACTGAGTCGCGTCCCGAAAGTACGCGCTATAGCTGCGGAAGGGCCTTCCTGAGCGGCAGTGATGCGCCCAAGTCCGAGGGACGCGCAGAGCGAAGGGAGGTTGACCACAGGCTCTGCGACCTTCTCTCCTATCAAGGCTAGACAGCCCTGCGAGCGCTGGTCTGAGAGTCTCCCGGGGATGGCAAACACATCCCGGGAGTAATCCGCTGCCAGCCTTGCGGTCAGCATGGAGCCGCCCTTGGGCTTGGATTCGACTACGACCGTTGCGCGTGAAAGCCCGGCGATTATGCGGTTGCGCCGCAGGAAATTCATCGCAACGGCCCTGGTGCACGGAGGGAAATCGCTGACCACGGCACTCCCCCGGGCAGCAACTATCCGGCAGGCCATCTCGCGGTGACGCCGGGGATATATCTCATCGATTCCGACAGGCGATACACCTATAGTCGGGATACCGGCATCGAGCGCAGCCTGATGGGCGCAGCTGTCTATCCCAAGGGCAAGTCCGCTCACAATGCAGGGCTGCGGGTCCGCCTCGGCGAATCCCTTTACCACGCGTCGGCACCACTCCGTCCCGTAAGGCGAAGCGTCCCGGGTCCCCACCACTGCGACAAAGGGGCGAGCGACATCGAAGACCTCCTCCGGCGGCGCTGCGCTGCGAAGATAGAGCCCTATCGGAGGATCCGGGCACTCGCGCAGCGCCGCCGGATACGCTTCCTCTTCCAAATATATATAACGGTATCCCTCGCGGTGAAGCCACTCCAGCTCACGCTCCGCCTCCCGCAGCGCATCTGCGCTGAGCAGCTCCGCGAAATCACACCCCGGCCCCAGCAGACGCCGGCGGGCCTCCGAGTCCATAAGGAAGACCTCCCGGGTCGAACCCAGGGTCTCGAGTATTAGTCTTGCTGCTTTGGGCCTGTAGCCCAGAATACGGCCTAGCGCAATGGCTCCTGCCCTCTGCTGATCTATGCTGTCCATGCTCCTGGAAGAGTCCGGGAGTCCAAGGACAAATATAAGGTATTTTTGTCTTATCTTTGCCTTCCTATGGAGTTTATTGACACACATTGCCACTTCTGCGATCCGGTGTATGACCAGGACCGGGAGGAGGTCATTGCAAAGGCGATTGAGGCCGGCGTATCGCACATGCTGCAGGCCGACGTGGACTCATCGGACAGGCCCGCCATGCTGGCACTCTGCCGCGAGCATCCGGACTGCCTGCACCCCATGGTAGGGTTCTATCCAGGCTCGGTGACGGAGGAAAACTGGCAACGGGAGCTTGATATGGTAGTCGCGACGTATAGAGATTCCGGCTCTTCGGCCGGAATGACCAGATTTGTGGCAGTGGGTGAGATCGGCCTGGACTACCATTACGGCAAGGAGACGGCGGAGCTGCAGAAAAAGGTGCTCCGCACCCAACTGGAGCTCGCATCCGAGTGGGACCTCCCGGTGAATATCCACCTGCGCGAGGCCGAGGGCGACTTCTTCGACATAATCTCCGACTGCGACCACCTGCACCTGAGGGGCAACCTCCACGCATTCAGTGCCAGCGCCGAATTCTTCCGTCAGGTGAGCCGCCACGGTGACTGGAGAGTGGGCGTCGGCGGGGTCCTGACCTTCAAGAAAGCGCGCATAGCCCGCGAGATACTCGAGATTCCCCTCGACCGCATACTGCTGGAGACGGATGCTCCCTATCTCACCCCGACACCCCACCGCGGAGAGCGCAACGACAGCTCCTACATACCCCTTATAGCAGTCTATCTTGCTGATTTGAAGGGCGTTTCCACCGCCGAGATAGCGGCCGCGACCACCGCATCCGCGAAACAACTTTTCGCCATATAATTGGTCTTAGGCTATTGATTAATGAAATATAATTCGTAAATTGCGGCGATAATTTGACTAAAAGTATAATTACTAAATATTATCAACCTCAACTATGAAGAAATTTTTTATGTTTTTGGCAGTAGCAGGCGTCATGGCCTTCTCTGCTAGCATCGCATCTGCTCAGGATGAGCAGGCCGCAGAAGAGCCCGCAGCAGTCGAGGCTTCCGCTCCCGCAGCAGTCGAAGAAGCTCAGGGTCCCGAGGAAGTCCCTCTACACCAGGCTCTCAAGACCAAGTTCATCGAAGGTGGTGCAGGCTTCATGTCCCTCATCATCATCTGCCTTGTGCTCGGTCTCGCACTCTCTATCGAGAGGATTCTCTTCCTTTCGTTCTCCAAGACCAACACCAAGGCCCTCGTAGCCAAGGTTGAAGAAGCCCTCGCAAAGGGCGGTGTCGAGGCTGCAAAGGATGTCTGCCGTGACACCCGCGGACCCGTCGCCAGCATCTTCTACCAGGGACTTCTCCGCTATGACCAGGGCGTTGACGTCGTCGAGAAGACCATCGTCTCCTACGGCTCTGTCCAGATGAGCGAAATGGAGAACGGCCTGAGCTGGATCGGACTCTTCATCGCAATCGCCCCGTC
>CAMZEI010000088.1 GCA_947305815.1 uncultured Bacteroidales bacterium
TGAAGAGGAGCCCCAGCTCATCGTCGCCTATCTTGCCTATGAAGCACGAGGGCATACCGAATATTGCCGTGCAGGTGATGGTGTTGGCCGCAGAGCCACCGGCTACATAATGTACGCCGAGGGGTTTGAGGTCGCGCCAGATGGTGTCCCCGGTCTCAGAGTCCACGTGCTGCATGCTCCCCTTGGGGATGTGATAGCGCTCCAGCAGGCTGTCGTCCGGCAGTACCGCCAGGATGTCAGTCAGGGCATTGCCTATTCCGAGAATCGATTTCATCCGTTGTCGCTTTAGCTTTCAAAAATACGCAAAAATCCCGATAAAAAAGAGTAAATTTGCCACGCTATGACCCAGAAAGGCGCAAAAATATTACGATACACCCTGATGGCCCTGCTGGCCGCCGTGCTGGTATGGGTTGCGTTCAGGGGCGTTGACTGGAAGGATTTCTGGAGCGGCCTCGTGCAGACACGCTGGGGCTGGGTGATTCTCTCCATGCTCTGCGGTCTAGTCGCGCTGGTCCTCAGGGCCCTGCGCTGGCAGCTCATGCTAAGGCCCGTTGACGAGGGCCTCGGGCTTTTGGATGTATTCGATGCCAACAATATAGGCCACCTCTCCAACATTGCTCTGCCCGGTACCGGCGAATTCGTCCGCGCCGGCATAGCCACCACTCCTAGAGCAACTTACGACAAGGTCCTCGGGACTGAAGTCATGGAGAGACTCTGGGACATGCTCGCTATAGCCGTGATGCTGGCACTTACGCTGGCGCTCGGATGGGACAGGTTTGCGCCCTTCATGTCGGAGAATATCCTGGAGCCCATTGCGGCCAAGCTCAATATCTCCCTCGGAGGTTTGACGCTGCTGATCCTCCTGGTGCTGGCGCTGGCCGTCGCCGCCATTTTCCTGCTGCGCCGCAAGGTGAGGCTGTTTGACCGCCTCGCCGGATTCATAGAGGGACTCTTTGCCGGCTTCAAATCATTCGGAGCCATGCCGCACAAGCTTATCTTTGCGGGGATTACGATAGCCATTTGGGTTATGTACCTGCTTATGAGCTTCACGGTGCTCAAAGCCATCCCTGCGACAGAGGGTCTGGCGCTGCTAGATGCCCTGCTGCTCTCCACAATCGGTAACATAGCTTCCGTCGTCCCGGTGCCAGGAGGCATAGGAGCTTATCACTATCTGATAGCGCTGACGCTTTCGAGCCTGTATGGCGCCAGCTGGGAGGTTGGCGTGCTATACGCCACCCTCTGCCACGAGTCCCACACCGTGCTGGTGCTCATCGCCGGCGGCATCTCCGCCCTGAGGCAGTCCCTCGTGCGCAAACGCCGTTAGCTCCGCTTTTTTTATTATCTTAGCAGTCTATGAGACAATTCAGGATTACCAATACCCTCTCGCATGAGAAGGAGTTGTTCGTCCCGGTCAATCCCGGGCATGTCGGAATGTATGTCTGCGGCCCCACCGTCTATGGTGATGCACACCTGGGACACGCCCGTCCGGGTGTCACTTACGATGTACTGTACAAGCTGCTGAGGCACCTCGGGTACAAGGTCCGCTATGTGCGCAACATTACTGACGTGGGACACCTGGAGCACGATGCCGACGAGGGTGAGGACAAGATAGCAAAGAAAGCCCGTCTGGAGCAGCTGGAGCCTATGGAGGTGGTGCAGTCCTATACCCTGCGCTACCATGAGGCAATGAGACTGCTGAATGTCGCGCCGCCTTCCATAGAGCCGCGCGCATCGGGGCATATCGTAGAGCAGATAGAGGCGGTTAAGACAATCCTCGAGGCAGGCTACGCCTACGAGAGCAACGGCAGTGTCTATTTCGACGTGCAGAAATACAACAGCGACCACCGCTACGGCGTACTCTCCGGCCGCAATCTCGACGATACCCTCGAAGGTACCCGCAGCCTCGACGGCCAGAGCGACAAGAGGGCTCCTTTTGACTTCGCTCTCTGGAAGAAGGCTGAGCCTGAGCACATTATGCACTGGCCTTCGCCTTGGGGAGAAGGTTTCCCGGGATGGCACCTGGAGTGCTCAGTGATGGGCGAAAAATACCTCGGTCGCGAGTTCGACATTCACGGCGGAGGGATGGATCTGATGTTCCCCCACCACGAGTGCGAAATCGCCCAGAATGTCGCCAGCCGCGGCACCCAGGGCGTGCACTACTGGGTGCACAACAACATGATAACCATCAACGGGCAGAAGATGGGCAAGTCGCTGGGCAATTTCATCACGCTCTTCGACCTGTACAGGAAGTACAGCCCGATGACCATACGCTTCTTCATCCTCCAGGCTCACTACCGCAGCCCGCTGGACTTCTCGGACGAGGCTCTCACAGCTGCCGAGAAGGGACTTAAGAGGCTGATGCAGGCCGCCCGCGACCTCTATGCCATGACCGGCCGCAAGGCTCCCGAGCTCCCTTACGGCGAGCTCTCCGAAGCTGTCGCTCCCGAAGTATGCGGAGCTGATTCGGCCGAGGTGAAGGCTGTCTGGGAGGCTGTCTATGAAGCCCTATGCGACGACATCAACACCCCGATAGCAATAGCGCATCTCTCTGAGGCTGTGAGGATTATCAACACCGCTAAAGAAGGTAAGCTCGCGCTTGGCGATGCCGATAAGGCTGCCCTGGTACAGCTCTTCGACGATGTGGTATTCGGAGTACTCGGCCTGCAGGATGAGCAGGGCGGAGGTAGCGGACGCAGCTCGGAGATTATCTCCGGCCTCATGGACATGGTCCTCGAGGAGCGTGCAGCCGCGAAGGCCGCGAAGGATTGGCCGCGCTCGGATGCCATCAGGGACGCTCTCAAGACTCTGGGTATCACAGTCAAGGATGGTCGCGACGGCGCCGAATGGACTATTGAATGAGGTTCCGGGTCAAGCCCGGAATGACTAAAACGGAGTCATTCCGGCCGAAGAGCCGGAATCTCCACCTTTATATGAAACTGATAAGCTGGAATGTAAACGGCCTGCGGGCCGTGGCTGGCAAGGGCTTCGCGGATATTTTTGCGCAGCTCGACGCCGACTTCTTCTGCCTCCAGGAGACCAAGCTCCAGGCCGGACAGATAGACCTCGAGTTCCTCGGCTACAAGTCCTATTGGAATTATGCCGACAAGAAGGGCTACTCAGGGACGGCCATCTACACCCGCCACGAGCCCCTCTCGGTGACTCTGGGCATTGGAATTGACGAGCACGACCACGAAGGCCGCGTCATTACTCTGGAAATTCCTGACTTCTATCTGGTAGATGTATATACCCCCAACTCTCAGGACGGCCTGAGGCGTCTGGAATACCGCATGCGCTGGGAGGATGCCTTCCGCGAGTATCTCTGCGGCCTCGCCGCTACCGGCAAGGGCGTGGTAGTCTGCGGCGACATGAACGTTGCACACAACGAGATAGACCTCAAGAACCCCGACACCAACCACTTCAATGCCGGCTTCTCAGACGAGGAGCGCGGCAAGATGACGGAGCTCCTCGCAGCCGGCTTCCGCGACACTTTCCGCGAGCTGCACCCGGACGAAGTCAAATACTCCTGGTGGTCCTACCGCATGGCAGCCCGCGAGCGTAACGTCGGGTGGCGTATCGACTACTTCCTCGTTTCAGACAACCTCATGCCCCGCGTCAAGGGAGCCGAAATCCACAACGAGATCTTCGGCTCCGACCACTG
>CAMZEI010000089.1 GCA_947305815.1 uncultured Bacteroidales bacterium
GGGGAGGAACGAGGCGGCCGGTCTTGGGGTCGCGGGTGCACTGCTCGGGACGGAACTTGTATGCGCCGTGGCTGGTGCCTACGGAGATTGCGAGGGAGTCGCAACCGGTGCGCTTGCTGAAGTCGATGACCTCCTCGGGACGGGTGTAGTGGGATTCCTCTGCGGAAACCTCATCCTCCACGCCTGCGAGGACTCCGAGTTCGGCCTCTACGGTGACGTCATACTGGTGGGCATAGTCTGCGACCTGCTTTGAAAGGGCGATGTTCTCCTCGTAGGGCTTGCTGGAAGCGTCGATCATGACGGAAGAGAAGCCCATGTCGACGCAGCTCTTGCAGAGTTCGAAGCTGTCGCCGTGGTCGAGATGGAGGCAGATCTGGGGATGTTCCCAGCCGAGTTCCTTGGCATAGGCGACGGCACCTTCGGCCATATAGCGGAGAAGGGTCTGGTTGGCGTAGTTGCGTGCTCCCTTGGAAATCTGGAGGATGACGGGAGACTTGGTCTCGGCTGCGGCCTGGATGATGGCCTGGAGCTGCTCCATGTTGTTGAAATTGAATGCGGGGATAGCGTAGCCGCCCGCAACGGCCTTTGCGAACATCTCGCGGGTGTTCACAAGTCCTAATTCTTTGTAAGAAACCATATCAATAAAAGTGTGTGAATAATCTGATTCTTAAATCACACAAATTTAATTATTTTTGTGGAAACAATGGCAAATAAAGTTATCATATTTTCCGCACCTTCCGGAGCCGGCAAAAGCACCGTAGTGAGCCACCTTCTGGCCCTCCATCCCGAGTTCGAATTCTCCGTCTCAGCAGCCTCCCGCGCTCCCCGCGGCGATGAGAAAGACGGTGTGGCGTATCACTTCATGAGCGCAGCGCGTTTCCGCGAGTTAATCTCGCAGGATGCGTTCGTAGAGTACGAGGAAGTCTATCCGGACCATTTCTACGGGACGCTCAAGAGCGAAGTGGAGCGCATCTGGGCCGCCGGGCACGTGATTGTGTTTGACGTGGATGTGCGTGGTGCTGCCAACCTCAAGAAGTATTTCGGGCCTGCAGCGCTCTCGGTGCTGATTCTGCCTCCTTCGATGGAGGTGCTTGAGGCCCGCCTTCGCGGCCGCGCCACCGACAGCGAGGAAGCCATACGCACGCGCCTTGCCAAGGCGGCGGACGAGATCGAGTTCGCCCGTCCCCGCGCCGACGTCGCCATTGTCAATGACGTCCTCGAGGATACTTTCCACACTGCGGAGAAGCTTGTGGATGATTTCTTATGCGAGTAGCCGTATATCCCGGTACTTTCAATCCCATGCATCACGGGCATCTGGCCGTGGTGAGAGGTCTGCTCGATGCGGGCTTCGACTGCGTGTATCTGGTGGTCTCGGCGCAGAATCCGTTCAAGGATCCGGCGTCGGCGCTGTCAGCACGCGAGCGCTTCGAGGCAGCCGAAGAGGTGCTCGCGCACTTCCCTGAGCTTAGCGTGAAGCTTGACGACATTGAGCTGGGCATGGAGCCCCCGAGCTATACGATACGCACTCTCGATGCACTCGCAGCCCGTGAGCCGGACAATTCGTTCACTCTCGCGATGGGTGCCGACAACATGGACGGATTCATGCGATGGAGGGAGTGGGAGAGGATTCTTGCGGACTACGGCATCGCAGTCTATCCCCGTGGTGACGTGGATATGGCTGCAGTCTTGCAGACTTTCCCGGAGGCGCTCCGCGGCCGCGTCATGCTGCTTGACGCGCCCCGGGTGGACATCTCTTCAACAGAGATTCGCGCCGCTAAGTCAAGGTATGAGATTCCGGCTCTTCGGCCGGAATGACTACATTCCACTTTTACGGAAGATTCTCCAAAGAATAAAGGCGATACCGGCCATCAGGACGAAGATGGCGAGGGCGGCCCACCATGTGCCCTGGAAGGGCAGGGGGACGTTCATGCCGTAGAAGCTCGCGACCAGGGTTGCAGGCATCAGGAGCAGCGAAATGAAGGTGAAGGTCTTCATTATCTTGTTCTGGTCCAGGTTGATAAGACCGACAACCGTATCCTGCAGGTATTCGAGCCTCTCGAATGCGAAATTGGTATGGTTGATCAGCGAAGCTATATCCTGAAGTATCACGCCGAGGTCCTCCGCGATGTCGCGGTCCTTGGGCATTGACTTACTCTTGAGGATGTTGGAGATAAGCCTCTGCTTGTCTACTACGTTCTCGCGGACTATCATCGTGTTCTCCTGCAACTGGTTGATATCCAGGAGGAACTCCTCGTTGATGTCCTCTTTCTGGTTGACGCGGCGGCTCATCTGCCCCGTCTCCTTGGAAATGATCTCGACTATGTCGGCGTCGAGGTCAACTCTCTTGTCCATTATCTCCACGAACACCGTGAAGCCGTTGGGGAACAGCTTGGGCAGTGCCTGAATCTTGTTCTGCAGAGTGGTGAGTGACCGCAGGGGCATCTCCCTGAGGGTCGTAAGGATGCCGCCGCAGAGTATGAACGACACGGGGTCCATCACCATCTCGTCGTTGGCGGGGGAGAGGAAGTTGGTGTTGGCGAATATGACGCCGTCCTCCTCGTAGAAGCGTGAAGAGCTCTCAATCTCTTCGGCCTCCGCGCGGCTTTGTATTTCAGTACCAAGGAAAGCTTCAACGGCCCTCTTTTCATCTCCCGTGGGCTCCAGGAGATCTATCCAGAGGACATTTTCTTTGCCGATAGCAGCAAACTCCGTTTGGGACTGGGTGAAAGTTATTTCAGAGCCAGACCTGTAGAAAATCTTGATCATGTTCCTTCCTGTTTACCCGGCACGCATTGGTCGGAAGGGTTCAACTTACGGGTTAGCCGACGTCACGGAGAAGCCGGCGCGCAAAAATAAAAAAAAGTTCTCAATTTTGAGTATATTTGTATTCTAAATATGTTTGGTGCAGACAAATACCCTTCGACTGCCCTGCGTGATGCCGTGGAGGCTTTCAGCTCGCTTCCGGGAGTCGGCTCGCGCAGTGCTCTGAGGCTTGCCCTCCACCTCCTGCGGCAGCCTTCCGAACGCATCCACCATTTCGCAGATTCCCTTAACCACCTTGCCGATGACGTGCATTACTGCCGCCACTGCATGATGGTATGCGACGGTGACGAGTGCGACATATGCGCTGACCGCAGCCGGGACCATTCGACGATTTGTGTCGTGGAGAGCGTACGGGACGTCATGAGTATCGAAGGCACCGCGCAGTATTTCGGTGTGTATCATGTACTTGGCGGTGTGATTTCCCCGCTCGAAGGCATAGGCCCCTCCGATATCGCCATACGCGAGCTGGTAGACAGGCTGTCCCGGGGCGGCGTCTCCGAAGTCATCCTGGCGCTCCGCGGTGACGTCGAGGGCGACACCACTTCGCTGTACATACACCGTCAGATTGAGAAATTCGGCGTGACCGTCACGACCCTCGCCCGCGGCCTTGGCTTCGGCGATGCTCTGGAGTATGCGGACCCCCTGACACTGGGACGCTCCATCACGGGACGCCAACCTTTAAAAATTTAGCTTATGCAGGATATTCTTTCGTGGATCTGGAGTTACTCCTCCTGGATTCAGATACTGTCCCTCACAACGGGCATAGCGTTCATGGTGATGCAG
>CAMZEI010000090.1 GCA_947305815.1 uncultured Bacteroidales bacterium
CAGTTCTGGCAGTTCACGGGATTCGCGAACTGCACCTGGCAGCACCTGCTGATGATCCTGATCGGCCTCGGGTTCATAACCCTGGGCATAGTGAAGCACTGGGAGCCGCTGCTGCTCGTACCTATTGGCTTCGGTATGATTATCGGCAACATCCCCCTGTTCTTCGACCCCGCATCAGGAATAGGCCTCAGGATAGGCATATACGAAGAGGGCTCCGTGCTCAACATACTCTACCACGGTGTCAAAAACGGCTGGTATCCTCCGCTGATATTCCTGGGCATAGGCGCAATGACAGACTTCAGCGCCCTGATTTCCCAGCCCCGTCTGATACTCATCGGCGCTGCAGCACAGATGGGCATTTTCGGAGCCTACCTGCTCGCCATTGTGCTCGGCTTCGCTCCCAATGAGGCCGGAGCTATAGGCATAATCGGCGGCGCGGACGGCCCTACTGCCATATTCCTGAGCTCCAAACTGGCACCCGAGCTGATGGGCGCGATAGCCGTGTCGGCATACTCCTACATGGCGCTCGTGCCTGTGATTCAGAAGCCCATCATGCTCCTGCTCACCACCAGGAAGGAGCGCCTCATCCGCATGAACAAGCCCCGCACCGTAAGCCAGAGGGAGAAGATTATCTTCCCCATCGTCGGCTTCCTCTGCACCGCTTTCATAGTGCCCAGCGGCCTTCCGCTGCTCGGCATGCTGTTCTTCGGCAACCTCCTCAAGGAATCCGGCGTCACCAAGCGCCTTGCAGCCACCGCAAGCGGACCGCTTATCGACATTGTGACCACCCTCATCGGTATCACCGTAGGCGCTTCCACCCAGGCTGACGTATTCCTCACTCCGAGGTCTGCGCTTATCTTCGGGCTCGGTCTCGCCTCGTTCGTGATAGCCACCACCTTCGGCGTGCTGTTTACCAAATTCATGAACCTCTTCCTGAGGGAAGGCCGCAAGATCAATCCTCTTATCGGCAATGCCGGCGTCTCAGCCGTGCCCGATGCCGCCCGCGTATCTGAGCAGGTAGGCCTCGAGTGCGACCCGGAGAACCACCTGCTGACCCATGCCATGGCTCCCAATGTGGCCGGCGTGATAGGTTCGGCGGTCGCGGCCGGTATCCTGCTCGGATTCCTCGGATAAACCACACACACAGATAACACCTAACCACTAATATGCAAGACAAACTTCAGGAACTCACAGACCGGCTCTACGCCGAAGGTCTGTCCAAAGGCAAGGAAGAAGGCGAAAGGCTGCTCGCAGAGGCACATACCAAAGCCGACGAGACGATAGCCGCCGCCAAGGCTGAAGCCGCCGCCATAATCGAAGCGGCAGAGAAGAACGCCGCCGACCTGCGCGCCAAAGCCGAGTCGGATGTCCGCATGGCTTCCGCCCAGGCTCTCCAGGCTACCCGCAGCGACATAGAGAAGCTCATTATTGCCAAGGCAGCCGGCGACAAGGTCTCCGCAGCACTCGCTGACAGCGCCTTCATCAAGGAGATAATCCGCAGCGTCGCAGCATCATTCGCACAGAGCGAGGCTACCGACATACGCCTCGTACTCCCCGCTTCCCTGCAGGCAGAGCTTGAGCCCTGGGTGGCCGGCGAGCTGTCCAAGGCCGTAGGCAAAGGCATCCAGGCCGAATTCTCCAAGAAGATCGGAGCCGGATTCACCATCGCCCCAAAAGACGGCGGCTGGTATGTGGACCTCAGCGACGAGGCCTTCGGCCGTCTGATTGCCGAGTATCTGCGTCCCGTGACCCGAAAGATACTTTTCGGTGAATAATTACGAATACATAATTGCTTCGCTTCCGGACCTGAAGCCGGAAACGCGGGAAGGCATTGACGCCGGGGCTATTATCGAGGAGGTCCGCCGTGACCTCTCCGAGCGCGATGCACGCGAGCTGGACTTCCTGCTGAGCGCATGGGACGGCACGGAGCTCGATGCCGGGTTCTACCGCAAGGCGGCCGGGAGCCGCTGCCGCTTCATACGGGAGTATTTCAGCTTCGACCTCGCGCTGCGCAACGCCAAGGTGCGCTGGCTCAATTCCGCACTCGGACGCGCGGCAGACACCGATACGGTGCAGCTGAGCGAGGACGATATACCCGTAGAGACAGACGGCATCGACGCCATACTGTCAGAAGACAGTCTTCTGGACAGGGAGCTGGGCCTGGACAGGCTTGTCTGGGACAGGGTCGATGAGCTCACGGCTCTGGACATTTTCGATGCTGACCTCGTGCTGGCATTCGCGGTGAAGCTCAAGATAGTGGACCGCTGGATGCAGCTTGACGCCGACAGGGGCAGGGAGCTCCTGCAAAGGCTCATTACAGAAATAAAAGAAACCAAGACTATATGAAAACAACAGGAAAGGTAAGCGGCATTGTTTCCAATCTTGTGACCGTAAAGGTGGACGGCCCCGTAGCGGAGAATGAGCTCTGCTACATCACTCTGGGCGACACCCGGCTCCTCGCCGAGGTTATCAAGGTGAGCGGCGATACCGCCAGCGTCCAGGTATTCGAGAGCACCCGCGGACTGCGCTGCGGCGACAGCGTGGAGTTCCTCGGCAGGATGCTCGAGGCCACCCTCGGACCGGGACTGCTCAGCTCCGTATATGACGGACTGCAGAACGACCTCACCACCATGTCGGACGTGTTCCTCAAGAGGGGCGAATACACTGACCCCCTGGACCGCGAGAAGCTCTGGGACTTCGCTCCCATAGCCGCGGCGGGCGACAAGGTAGTAGCAGGCAGCTGGCTCGGCGAAGTAAAGGAAGGCTGGCTGCCTCACAAAATCATGGTTCCCTTCGCTTTCGAGGGCGAGTACACCGTTGAGAGCATCAAGGGCGCAGGCAGCTACAATGTCGACACGGTAATTGCTGTCCTGCTCGACTCCGCCGGCGAGAAGCACGAAGTCACCATGACCCAGAAGTGGCCCGTCAAGGTAGCTGTCAAGGCCTATAAGGAGAAGCCGCGTCCGTTCAAGATAATGGAGACCGCGGTGCGCGTGATCGACAGCTTCAATCCTATTGCCGAAGGAGGTACGGGATTCATCCCGGGTCCTTTCGGCTGCGGCAAGACCGTGCTCCAGCACGCAATAGCCAAGCAGGGCGAAGCTGACATCATCGTGATGGCCGCCTGCGGCGAGCGCGCCAATGAGGTCGTGGAGATATTCACCGAGTTCCCCGAGCTTATCGACCCTTACACCGGGCGCAGGCTGATGGAGCGTACTACCATTATATGTAATACATCCAACATGCCCGTCGCAGCCCGTGAGGCCTCGGTCTATACCGCAATGACCATCTGCGAATACTACCGTGCAATGGGCCTGAGGTGCCTCCTGCTTGCAGACTCCACCTCCCGCTGGGCACAGGCTCTGCGTGAGATGTCCAACCGTATGGAGGAGCTGCCGGGCGCAGATGCATTCCCGGTGGACCTCTCGGCCATCATATCCAATTTCTACTCACGCGCAGGCGTGGTCGTGCTGCCTGACGGCAAGACGGGTGCTGTGACATTCATCGGCACGGTCTCCCCTGCCGGCGGTAACCTCAAGGAGCCGGTCACCGAATCCACCAAGAAGGCGGCCCGCTGCTTCTAC
>CAMZEI010000091.1 GCA_947305815.1 uncultured Bacteroidales bacterium
AATGTTAAAAATTTCGTATGGGTCCGGCGCTGCGACAGTTTCCGGACCTTTTTAATGGCCAATAATTAGTACCATTTTAGTACCAAATCACGAAAAATCATACACAAAAAGCGCCTCCTACATACGTAGAAGGCACTTTTAAGCGGTGCGGAAGGGACTCGAACCCTCGACCTCCGGCGTGACAGGCCGGCATTCTAACCAGCTGAACTACCGCACCAGACTGGTTGCTTCTCTGCCGAAGCGGACACAAAGGTACTACTTTTTTGCAAATCTCCAATACTCCCCGGATTATTTTATGTAAATTTGTATTCCTTTGGTATCAGAAGTGGACGAAGCAATAATCATAAAGGGCGCGAGGGTCAATAACCTCAAGGATATCAGCCTCACTATACCGCGCGGCAAGCTGGTGGTAATAACCGGCGTGTCGGGCTCCGGCAAGTCGTCCCTGGCATTCGATACGCTGTTTGCAGAGGGGCAAAGGCGCTTCGCCGAGAGTCTGAGCTCGTACGCGAGGCAATTCCTTGGGCGCATGAGCAAGCCCGATGTGGACAGCATCGAGGGTATACCGCCCGCGATTGCCATCGAGCAGAAGGTCAATATCAAGAACCCGCGCTCTACGGTTGCGACCACAACTGAGATTTACGACTACATACGCCTCATATTCGCCCGCATAGGCAAGACTTATTCTCCCGTGTCCGGTGGCCTCGTGCACCGCGACAGCGTGCGGGATGTAATGGACTGGCTGGATTCCCTGGAAGGGACTTCCTATATACTCGCGGAGATCAATTGGAAGGACCGCGCCGACAAGGTTGAGCTGCTCCTCTCGCTCAAGGAGCAGGGATACAACCGCCTATTTGACCTCGTGTCCGGAAAGCCTCTCCGCATAGACGATGTCCTGCAGGGCGAGATGCCCGGCGATGCCATGCTGCTGGTGGACAGGGCAGTGGCACCGTTTGACCGCACGCGTCTGCTGTCCTCCGTGGAAGATGCATTCAGCCGCGGAGACGGAATGATGGCCGTGGCGACCGAAACCCCGGAAGGCGTAAAGACCAGGCATTTCAGTACCCGTTTCGAGCTGGACGGCATCAAGTTCGCCATCCCTGACGAATACATGTTCAGCTTCAACAGTCCTCTGGGAGCCTGCCCGACCTGCGGCGGCCTGGGTAAAGTCATTGGCGTAAGCGAGGATCTCGTCGTCCCTGACAAGACCAAGAGCATATACGACGGAGCCATAGCCTGCTGGAGGGGAGACAAGATGGGCTGGTTCAAGGACCACCTTGTGGAGGTAGCACCTAAATATGGCATCCCCGTCTTCGAACCCTACTGCAACCTCAGCCAGGAGGTCCGCGACCTCATCTGGGAAGGCGAGCGCCCGGCTCCGGGCCAGAGCTATGACGATGATCCGACGCGCCTCGTGGGCATTAACGAGTTCTTCGAGTGGGTGCAGACCCAGCGCTATAAGATGCAGTTCCGCTTCATGCTTAACCGCTTCAGCGGACGCGCGGTCTGCCATGCCTGCCACGGTTCGAGGCTCCGCAGCGATGCGCTCAACGTGAAGGTGGGAGGCCTCAATATCCACGAGATTCTTTCCATGACGGTAGAGAAGGCGCTGGACTTCTTCGAACATATCGCGCTTGATGACACCGAACGCGGCATTGTCGCCGAGCCTCTCTCCGAAATAATCTCCCGCCTGCAATGTGTGCAGGACGTGGGCCTCGGGTACCTGACACTCAGCCGTGCGTGCAATACGCTCTCCGGCGGCGAGAGCCAGAGGGTGAACCTCGTCACCGCCATAGGCTCCAGCCTGGTCGGCTCCATGTACATACTCGACGAGCCCTCCATTGGCCTGCACAGCCGCGATACCGAGAGGCTGATTTCGGTGCTGAGGCGCCTGCGGGACCTTGGCAACACTGTGATAGTAGTGGAGCACGACGAGCAGATTATCAAGGCTGCCGATTACCTTATTGAAATGGGCCCCGGTGCGGGAATCTTCGGCGGGGAAATCGTCCCTCAGGAGGAGTCGCTGACTGCACAATATATAGAAGGTAAGATAGAGCGCTATCACAGGGAAGTCCGTCCCTGGCAGTACAGCATCACCGTACGCGGCGCCCGCGAGCATAATCTAAAAGATTTAGACGTGCGTTTCCCTCTGGGAGTGCTGACGGTGGTGACAGGTGTCAGCGGCTCGGGTAAATCCAGCCTTGTGGGCGATATCCTGTATCCCGCCCTGCACCGCCATATCAACGATTCCGGAGACTTACCGGGCGTATTCAAGGGCCTGGACGGCAATATTGACCGCATTTCCAGAGTCGAATACGTGGATCAGAACCCCATAGGCCGCAGTAGCCGCTCCAACGCAGTGACTTACCTTAAAGTCTATGACGCGATCCGGACCCTGCTCTCTGCGCAGCCCTATGCCAGGATGAACGGTTACACTCCGCAGTTCTTCTCCTTCAATATAGACGGCGGGCGCTGTCCAGAGTGCCAGGGCGAGGGCGTGGTTACTATAGAGATGCAGTTCATGGCAGATGTCAGCATGGTCTGTGAGGAGTGCGGAGGCAAGCGCTTCAAACCGGATATCCTGGAGGTGCGCTACAGGGGCAAGAACATAGACGATATCCTCAACCTCAGCGTCGATGAGGCAGTAGCTTTTTTCGGCGAAGGCAAGGAGCCTGCTGCTAAAGAGATAGCTGAGAAGCTGCAGCCCCTGCTGGACGTGGGCCTCGGTTACATCAAGCTCGGTCAGAGCAGCGCAACCCTCTCCGGAGGCGAGAGCCAGCGTATCAAGCTAGCTTATTTCCTGTCGCAGAGCAGCCAGAACCGCAAGGGCGACAGGATACTCTTCATCTTCGACGAGCCGACAACCGGCCTTCATTTCCACGATGTGAGTAAGCTCCTGGGGGCCTTCGACATGCTCCTCGACGCCGGTCACTCCATTGTAGTAGTGGAGCACAACACCGATGTGATACGCTGTGCCGACTGGGTGATTGATCTCGGTCCGGATGCAGGCGAGAGGGGAGGCCAGGTGGTATTCGAAGGTACCCCTGCGGAACTTATCGCGCGAGGCGATACTTATACGGCGCAGTATCTGCGCTAAATAGACTATATTTGTGTCATGACCAGAATTGCCGCACTCACCATGGTCCGTAACGACGACTTCTACCTGCGCAAGTGGGTGGAGTATTACGGTCGCGAGCTTGGAGGCAAGGAGAACCTCTATATCTATTTCGACGGTCTGGATCAGGAAATAGCGTCGTTCTGCGGAGGAACCCATGCCGAAAAGGTCCCGAAGATTGGGACTAATGTCGTATCCAATGACAAGGGCAGAGTGGAATTCCTTTCGGCCAAAGCTGCGGAGCTTCTTAAGTCCGGTTACGACCTCGTGATAGGCACGGACGCGGACGAGTTTCTGGTAGTGGACCCCGCCCTCGGAAAGAGCCTTCCTGAATACCTCGGAGGCCTTCAGATTAAGGATTCCGCTTCCGGTCTGGGACTCGATTTCGG
>CAMZEI010000092.1 GCA_947305815.1 uncultured Bacteroidales bacterium
AGGAAGAATAAGCGTGTAGAAAACCTTCTGGTACGTTGTTTGGACGGCGGTTCGACTCCGCCCATCTCCACGAAAAGGCGCCTTCGGACGCTTTGCTACATGTTTTTGCGGCTTATCATGTAGTAACCCGTCTGGTAGCCGCGTTACTACATTAAACAGGCCTTTATCGTGTAGCAACGCGACCGAAATTTTGTTGAGAAGCAGGAAGTTGTTCTCGGACGCGGCGAGGTGAGCCTTTCCATTGAGCTCGCGGAGCCGCCGGACGGGAAACAACTTCCGTGTGCTTGACTGCTCTTTGACGAGGGGAATGAAGATCTATCGTTTAATCTCTAATCTGAGGACTCGCAGAGGGCGGTCGGAGCCGGCGAGGCCGGCATCTATGCAGCTCTCGCCAGTGGGGACGAATCCGCATTTCTCCATCACGCGGCCGCTGGCGGGATTATCAAAGAAGTGACTACTGATCAGCGACTTGATATCTGTCGTCTGTAGGATATGCTCAATCATCAGCCCCAAGGCTTCAGTGCAAATCCCCTGATTCCAATAGGGCTTCCCCACCCAGTACCCAACCAGCGGCTCACCCTCGCGCGAAGGAAGATTGTTCCCCTCACAGGGCATATAACCAATCGCACCGATGGCTTCGCCAGTCTCTTTAAGCTCAATAGCCCAGGTGGAATCATTATGGAATACGGTCCGGATAACCTCCAGGCTCTCCTCTACTGATTTATGCGGCGGCCAGCCGGCACGCGGCCCCACATCCGGGTCTGAAGCATATTTAAAAAGCGCCTCCGCATCGGATTCTCTCCAAGGGCGCAGACATATTCTGTCTGTCATCATAGCTTAGCGGGAGCGGAGGAGGGAGCCGAATTCGGCGAGGTCGCGGACGACAAGATCGCCGGGCCTGGCGGCTTCGGCAGCCTGCTCGGGGATAGTCTCGCCGGAGAGCACCAGCACGGGCAGAGCCCCGGCGCGGCGTCCCATCTCAATATCTGTATAGACCCTGTCACCCACCATGGCCACCTCGTCGGGCGCAAGGCCCAGCTTATCTTCGAGCTCCAGCAGCATGGTCGGATCGGGCTTACCGAGGACTATGTCGGCGGCGCGTCCGGTAGCATACTCGATGCACTTCTGGATGCTGCCGCAGTCCACCAGCACTGTCTCAAACTCTGAGGGGCACACACGGTCAGGGTTGGTCGCGATGTAGGGCACTCCCTTCGAAGCCCACCAGGCGGCCTTGCAGAGGCGCGGGTACACCAGCGTCGTGTCAAACGATACGACCAGCACATCGGGCGCGACGGGATCATTCTCATCCACAAGCGAGTAGCCACTCGCCGTAAACAACTCCTGCAGACTCTCCGTGCCCAGCACATATATGCGCCTCGCGGCCGGATAGTGCCTGCCAATATATTCCACCACCGTACGGGCGGTCGTCAGCATCTGCTCCTCCGTGCAGGGTATCCCCATCGCGGCGAGCTTTAAGATATAGTCCTTGGGCGAGCGCGTAGGATTGTTGGTAAGGAACGAATACCCTATCCCCAGCTCCCCGAGAAGTCCGAGGAAATCCAGGGTAAAAGGAAATATCCGGGACCCGAGATATATGGTCCCGTCCATGTCCATAACTATGTGACGAATCTTGCTAAGGTTCATACGCTGAGTGCTTTGCGGGCCTGGAGCTCCCAGGTGCGAAGGGAATCCTTGTAGAAATTGTTGGCGTTCTCGCGGTCAATACTGAGGGAGGAATCGGAGTTGCCCTCCCAGCGGCGGCAGTCGTACATGGGCTCGTAGATGCGGCCGATGCGGTATTCGCGGCAGATGCGCAGCGCCACAGCGTAATCCTCGCCGTACTTCACCAGAGGGAAGTTAATGCGGCGCAGAAGCGGAGTCCAGAAGCCGCGGGGTGCCCCCAGGCCATTGATGCGCAGGGCATTGTTGTGACCGTTCTGCGGGGTCCATTCGCGGTGGTCAATCACTCCCGGAGGCAGCTCACGCAGGTCCATGTCGGTGAGGCGGTAGGAGCCAATCACCATGGCGCAGCGCTCCCGACGGAATGCATCCACGAACTTCTGTACCGTATCCGGACCGCTGTACACGTCGTCCGAGTCGAGCTGCAGAGCGAAGCGGCCGCAGGCGGGATGGTGCACGGCGGCGTTCCAGTTGCCCCCGATTGCGTGGTAGCCCGAAGGCTGAGCGATGTATATCAGGCGGGGATCGTCGAAAGAGCTTATCACCTCGGCGGTGCCGTCAGTGGAATTGTCATCCACAACTATCACATTGTAAGGGAAATCCGTCACTTGTCCAAGCGCGGAGCGTATCGCATCGCCAATGGTGCGGACACGGTTGCGGCAAGGTATCACCACCGATGCCTCGTACTCGAATTCGCCCTCAGAGAGGTCCACCAGTCTGGTGGGCTCAGGGAGCCATGCGCCGACATCCTTGAGGTGCTCCGTGCAGGCAGCCTCCATCTCGATCTGAACCTCGCGGTTGCGGGGATTTACATAGTCAAAAAGTCTCTCCCCCGTCGCCCGGCAGTCAATGGGCTTCTCATAATAAAGGTACTCTCCTATGTGCACAATGGGACCGAGCCTCGAAAGGCGCAGGCGAAGGTCATACCAGCCGGCATAACGGTATTCGGTCGTCATCCCGGCGATGGCTTCCTGCATGGCGGAGACGCGCACCAGCACCACTCCTCCGAAATCGAAGTCATCCCGGAGCGCCCCCTCCTGGTATTCGATTGCGGGCGCAGGGACAGCCTCAGACACAGCCGGGAGTCCCTCGGCGGGCAGGTTGAAATGGTCCGCATAGACCATTACCGCGCCGGTATAGCCGGCCACCTGCTCCATCCTCTCGCGGGCAAACTCCAGGGGAATGATCTCGGTATCGCGCGTCCTTATGGCGATGAACTCATGCCCGGCCGCTGCAGCACAGAGTTCACGGATATCTTGGGTAGAATACATATTGCAAAGATAATTATTATATTTGCGACTTGAACCATAACAAGGACACTATGAAGAAACTTGTAATCATACCCACATACAACGAGATTGAAAATGCAGAGAAGATTATCCGCGCCGTCATGGCTCTGCCCGAAGGCTTCGACATCCTGATCATCGACGACGGCTCGCCGGACGGCACCGCCACCGCAGTAAAGGGCCTCCAGAAGGAGTTCGACGGGCGCCTGCATCTGCTGGAACGCAGCGGCAAGCTGGGCCTCGGCACGGCTTACCTCACCGGCTTCAAATGGGGTCTGGACAAGGGTTATGACTACATCTTCGAGATGGACGCCGACTTCTCGCACGACCCGGCGGACCTGCCGAGGCTCCTTGAAGCCTGCACCACCGGAGGCGCCGACCTAGCCCTCGGCTCCCGCTACTCCAACGGCGTAAGCGTCGTCAACTGGCCCATCGGCCGCATCCTCATGTCCTACTTCGACTCAGTTTACGTACGCACCG
>CAMZEI010000093.1 GCA_947305815.1 uncultured Bacteroidales bacterium
GCCTCCGAGGGTCTCCTCTACCTGGCTCATGGTGTCGCTCCAGAGGCTCTGCGCCTCAAGCGACTGTGCTTTCAGCTTGCGTGAAATGAGACTGAGCAACCACAGCATCACTGGGGCGAATACCAGCACGAACAGCGTCAGCTCCCAGGAGATGAAGAAGAGCATGCCCACATAGGCGATGATCAGCACCGGGTTCTTGAGCAGCATGTCGAGGGTGGAGGTGATGGAGTTCTCCACTTCGCTGACGTCCCCGCTCATCCTCGCTATTATGTCGCCCTTGCGCTCCTCGGAGAAATACCCGAGAGGGAGGGACAGTATCTTGTCATAGAGCTGGGTGCGCATGTCCTTCACTATGCCGGTCCGCAGAGGCACCATGAACGCGCTTGCCCCGAAGAAGCTTGCAGTCTTGATGAAGGTAAGTCCGACCAGCGCAAGGCAGAGCACCAGCAGCACCCGGCTGGGACCTGCGGTATCCATGGCCTGGGTGACATAGTAGTATAGGTTGTTGATGACCTTCTCCTTTAAGCCTGTCCCGGCGTCGTCCCATGCTATGAAACTGTACTGCATCTGGTTGATGTTGAACAGTATCTGAAGTATGGGGATTATAAGTGAGAAAGAGAATACGTTGAGCACAGCCGACAGCAGCGTCATCGCTACCGAGCCGCCCACGTAGCCCTTGTAGGGAGCGACGTATCTCCGTATGACTTGCCAGAATTCCTTCATAGAATACAAATATACTAATTAATCCTCTCCCTTGCAGTACTTGCCGATGACGCTGTATGCATCCGCTACGCCGAGCTCGCCTGCGCGGCTGAGGTCTATGCAGCCTTTCTCCTTGTCCTTGAGATAGATCAGCACCAGGCCGCGGTTATAGTACGCGTCGCCCATTGCGGGATAGAGCTTGATGGCCTTGTCGTAGTCTTCGATGGAGCTCACCAGCTGCGAGGAGAGGCAGTGCAGGTTGCCGAGGTTGAAATATATGTAAGGCATATCCGGCAGTATTGCGGCTGCTGTCTCCAGATCCTCTATTGCCTCGGACCAGTCGTAATTGCGGCCCACGTTGTCGCTCACCCTTGCGCGCACGGCTCCCTTGTCGTCCATTGTGAGGGTCTGCACGTTGCTCTCCATCGATGCGATGAAGTCTATCATCTCCGCCCGTAGTGCTGCCCTGTTGATGAGGTAAAATGCCCTGCGATAGCTCTCGTCGCCGTCGATAGCGGCATTGAAGCAGCCCAGAGCTGCGTTGTACTGCTTGTTCTGAAGCTCCTGCAGGCCCAGGACAAACTGCCTCCCGGGACCATCGGCTTCGGAGAGCTGGGTATGACGCGACTTGCGCTGCCAGGCATCCTGATTGGTTATTGCGATGGGCTCCTTGAAGCTGCCTGTGAAGGCTTCGAGCGCGGGATTCTCGTAGGCGCCGGTGAGCACCTGGCTCAGGCGCTCGCGGCTCTCGACCAGCTGGAACTTATAGAGCGCGCGCAGCCTCACATCCACTTCGCGGTACTGCAGCAGCTCGTCGTTGAAGTCCTTCTTGGCGAAGTCGGCATCGAGCGCCAGCAGGGTGCTGTACTGTCCTGTAGTATCGGCGAGCGAGGGAGTACCGTCGGCTCCGCCCTTCTCGCGGTACTCGCGCACCTTGCGCTGGGCAGTGTCGTAGTCGGCCTTGGAAGCCGCCTTGCGTCCAAGCATGTTCTCGGCGTACGAACGGTTGAGGTAGGCCTTGGCGAAGTCCGGATACAGCTCGATGGCCTTGGAGTAGTCGTCTATTGCGTCCTGCCAGCGGTTCATCTCCATGAACACTGCCGCCCTGTTGTAGTAGGCGAGGACATTGCCAGGGTTGATATTGATGACCCTGTCCATGTCGGAGAGGGCGGCGTTGTAATCGCCCACCTGCGCGCTGATAAGGCTGCGGTTGTAGAGCGTGAGGGCATTGCCCGGCTCGTCGCGCAGCACCCTGTTGAGGTCAGCCATCGCGAGGTTGTAGTCCTTGGACTCGTAATAGAGCAGTGCCCTGTTGAAGTAGGCGAAGGTATTGGTGCTGTCCAGAGTAACCGCCTTGTTCATGTCCTCGATGGCCTTGTCCAGCTCTCCGGTGCCGGCGTACAGGCGTCCCCGGCGCACGTACCCTTCCGCATCGAAGCGGTCCAGACTGATGGCTTTGTTGTAATCCTCGAGGGCTCTGGTAGTATCGGCGAGGAACAGGTAGGATGCCCCTCGGTTGAGGTAGGCTCCGGGGTCCTCGGGCTCCTTGCGTATGTAGCGGTTGAAATCCTTCACGGCCTCGTCGAAGCGCTGCGACAGGAAATAGGTGACACCCCTGCTGAAATACAGTCCTGTGAGCCCCGGACGCAGCGAGATCGCCTTCTGGAGGTCATCGAGTGCCGCATCGTACTCGCCGAAGCGGCTCTTGGTGATGGCGCGGTAGTGATATCCGTTGGTAAATACCGGGTCCAGCGTTACGCTGCGGTCGAAGTCCTTCTGCGCGCCGCGAAGGTCGCCCAGATTGTACTTGGCTATGCCGCGGTAGAAGTAGCTCCAGTAGTCCGTGGTATCCAGCTGAATCAGGATGTTGAAATTCTCAATCGCCTGGGCATATTTGCCGTCCGAGAGAGCTGTGCGTCCCCTCCATGAGAACACATCCTTGTCCCACTGCGCATGGCTTGCAAACGCGGTGGACAGCAGAATCATTGACAGGAGAAATTTTTTCACTACTTTTGCCCCCAATCATGCAAAGATATAAAATTTTTATCCCTTTTCTCTGGCTACTGCTGTGCCTTCCGGCACGTGCGCAGATGCCCGTTTGGCCGGAGGAACTCGCCGCTGACGTGCAGTTCCTGTGCGACAGTGTTTGTGCAGGCCGGAGCATGGGGACCGCCGGGGCCAACCAGGCGGCATTTTATATACTTGGCAGATTCCGTGCCGCGGGATACGACACCGCAGTGGAGAGTTTCGCGGCAGCCGGTCGCCGCGGACGCAACCTGCTGGCGTTCCCCAAGGGCTTCAATCCCAAAGAGCCTTTCATCCTCGTGATTTCATACTATGACGGCCTCGGCGAAATCGAAGGCCGCCTGTTCCCGGGGGCCGACTCCAACGCTTCCGGCGTCGCTGCCCTGCTCGCTCTTGCGGACGTGATGCACGATGTCCCCACCGTGAGCGGCCGCAAAATAGTCTTCGCCGCCGTCGACGGCCACTGCTGCGGCATGGAAGGCTCGCGCCTTCTTGCCTCGCACTACAAGCCCTACATGGTGGTGAATCTCGATACGATGGGCAGCACCCTGGTCCCTCCGACACGCGGCATCCACAACTACCTCATTGCCCTCGGCGCCCGCCTGTACGCCAACACCCTGGAGCAGGCCGATGTCTTCGGCGAGATGCATTTCTACTACGACTATTACCGCAG
>CAMZEI010000094.1 GCA_947305815.1 uncultured Bacteroidales bacterium
TGTCGATGTTGCGCCTGATGGCGTGGATGAAGTGGTTTCCGCCGATGGCGAGGGCATCGCCGTCACCGCAGGCCTGCCAGACGGTCAGGGTGGGGTTGGCCACCTTGATGCCGGTGGAGATGGCCGTTGCACGGCCGTGGATACTGTGGAAACCGTAGGTATCCATATAATAAGGCAGACGCGAGGAACATCCGATACCGGATACCACCACGTAGCGTTCCTTTGCGTAATTGAGGGCCTGGCTCACCTTGGGGAGCGCCCTCTGGAGTGCGGCCAGGACGGCATGGTCTCCGCAGCCGGGGCACCAGCGGACTTCCTGGTCACTCTTGAAATCCTTGAATGTCAAATATGCCATAGTCTTACAATGCCTCGTTGATGGCCGCGACGAGCTCGTTCACGAGGAACGGCTGCCCCTGGACCTTGTTGAACTGAAGATAATCGAACTGAGGGTGCACGCCACGCAGGTAATTCACGAACTGTCCGCTGTTGAGCTCGCACACGATGATTTTCTCGAAATGCGAGAAGACCTCGGCGGTATTCTTCGGCAGCGGGAGCACGTAGTCGAAGTGGGCGTAGGAAACCTCCTTGCCGGCCTCGCGCACTGCGTGCACGGCCGAAAGGATGTGTCCGTACGTACCGCCCCAGCCGACCACGAGCAGCTTGCCGGAGGCGGGGCCGTCGACTTCAAGTCCGGGGATGTAATCCGCTATCTTCTGAACCTTGGCGGCACGCTCGGCAACCATCATCGCATGGTTGGCGGGATCGGTGGAGAGCACGCCTTCATGGGTCTTCTCAAGACCGCCGACGCGGTGCTCGAAGCCCTTCTGTCCGGGCAGTGCCCAGCGGCGCACGAACGTCTCGGGGTCACGCTGGAAAGGATAGTATTTCTGGCCTTCCTTGAGGATACCCTCGACGAAGGGCGGCTTGATCTCGGGATAGTCCGCCATCGACGGAATCCTCCAGGGCTCGGAGCCGTTGCCGAGGAAACCCTCGGAAAGGAGGATGACGGGAGTCATGTGCTCGAGAGCGATCTTCGCAGCGTTGAAGGCGGCGTCGAAGCAGTGCGCCGGAGAATGCGCGGCCACGATGGGGATCGGGCATTCGCCGTTGCGGCCGTACAGGGCCTGGGTGAGGTCGGTCTGCTCGGTCTTGGTCGGCAGGCCGGTCGAAGGACCGCCGCGCTGGACATCTACGATGACCAGCGGCAGCTCGGCCATGACGGCCAGTCCCATGGCCTCGCTCTTCAGCGAGAGACCGGGGCCGGAAGTGGTGGTGACGGCGAGGTTGCCGGCGAAGGAAGCGCCGATGGCGGTGCAGATGCCGGCGATTTCGTCCTCGGCCTGCAGCGTCTTGGCGCCGAGGCTCTTATGGATGGCGAGCTCCTCAAGGATGGCCGTTGCCGGCGTGATGGGATAGGAGCCGCAGAAGAGAGGAAGGCTCGACTTCTCCGAGGCGGCGAGCAGGCCCCAAGCGGTGGCCTGGTTGCCGGTGATGTTGCGGTAGGTGCCCTTCTTGAGCTTGGCGGGAGCCACGGTGTAGGTGTTCGCGATGGCCTGGACGTTGGAGGCATAGTTGAATCCGTCGTTCAGGACCTTCTTGTTGGGAGCGATGACCTCGGGGTGCTTCTTGGAGAACTTGCGCTCGAGATACTGGTAGATGTACTCCAGCGGACGGTTGTAGATGTAGCAGGCCATACCGAGCGTGAACATGTTCTTGCACTTGTGGATGGCCTTGGAATCCATGCCGGAATCCTTAAGGCTCTCTTCGGTGAGAGTGGTGATGGGGGCGATGAGGAGGGTCCTGTCCTCGACGTGCAGTTCCTCGAAAGGATTGTCGGTCTTGAACCCCGCCTTGGTCATCCCGGCTTCGTCGAAGGCGTCCTCGTCCACGAGGATCATGGCCGTGGGCTTGCACCATTTGGCGTTCGCCTTGAGGGCGGCGGGATTCATGGCGACCAGGAGGTCGCAGAAATCACCGGGAGTATTGACGTCCCCGCTTCCGATATGGACCTGGAAGCCGGACACTCCGGACACAGTGCCGTGGGGTGCGCGAATCTCAGCCGGATAGTCCGGGAAAGTGGACAATTCGTTTCCGTAGATCGCCGACATATCGGCAAAGAGAGACCCGGTGAGCTGCATGCCGTCACCTGAATCTCCCGCGAAACGAATTACAACATCTTTAGTATCAATTACCTTGTGTTGCATTACGGTTATTTTGGTTATGTAATTATGTGGTTGGAAAGGGGCGGAACAAACCGTTCCGCCCCTAAATGTCTAGTTATATTACTGCTGCGCCTGGGCTGCAGCCTGAAGCTCAGCCTGGAGGCTCTCGAGAGTCCTGCCCTCGGCGATATTGAGTGCCTTGCGGGCGGCGGGGGTCAGGTCAGTGCTCTGAGCAGGGTCGATGTAAAGCATCTGGGAGGTGTCGAAGACAAAGATGTAGTTGCCGGCCTTGGCGAGCGAGTTGACAGTCTCCTGTGCTTTCTGCACGAGGGGAGCCATGAGCTCGTTCTGCTTGGCTGCAAGCTCCTGCTGGATGCTCTGCTCGAACTCCATGATGCGCTGCTGCACGTCGTTGATTTCCTTCTCCTTGCTCTCGCGGATGGTCTGGGTCCAGGTAGAGGACTTCTGCTGGTAAGTGGTAACCTTGTTCTGGTACTCCTCCATCATGCTCTGATAGACCTCCTGGGCCTCGTTCTGGGCGGCGGTCATGGTGGCCCTGGCCTGGTCGGCCTCAGGCATGAGCTGGTAGAGCTCGGTGAAATTCACATGCGCGAACTTCGGCTGGGCGAAGGCCGCTGCTGAGATGAATGCCATTACGGCGAACAAAAGGATCTTTTTCATATTGCAAATAATTTTGAATTTATCTTTTAGAATTGCTGTCCGATCACGAAATGGAACTGGCTCTTGCCATACTGGGTGTCGTCGAAGCCGTAGCCCCAGTCGACGCCGAGCAGACCGACCATAGGAAGGAACACGCGCACACCGACACCGGCAGAACGCTTGATCTGGAACGGGTTGAAGTCCCGGATGTCCGCCCAGCAGTTTCCTCCTTCGAGAAACAGCAGGGCAAAGATCGTGGAAGTAGGCTGGAGGATCACTGGATAGCGAAGCTCCACGGTGAACTTGTCATAGACGTTGCCCGAGTACGTGTAATTGTTGGTATTGTACATCGATACCGTACGCGGGGTCAGGGAATAATTCTGATAACCGCGCAGCGAGACCACCTCGGTACCATATGTGGAGTAGCCCGACATACCGTCGCCGCCGACCATGAAGCCCTCGAACGGGGAATAGCCCC
>CAMZEI010000095.1 GCA_947305815.1 uncultured Bacteroidales bacterium
GACGGCATGCGCAAGCAGATGAACGCCCTCAGCGCCCTCGGTCTGCTCAGCCGCTTCGTGGGCATGCTGACCGACTCCCGTTCGTTCATCTCCTATCCCCGTCACGAGTACTTCCGCCGCATACTCTGCGATGTGCTCGGCAAGGATATCGAAGAGGGCAAGCTCCCCGCTTCCGAAATGGACGCCATAGGAGCAATGGTCGAAGACATCTGCTACAACAACGCTAAAAACTACTTCAATTTTTAATAGTCATTCCGGACTTGATCCGGAATCTGCACCATTATGAAGTACATCAAGATAAACCCGGCCGACAATGTGGCGGTAGCTCTCGAGGACCTCGCGAAAGGCGCGGTCGTAGAGGGAGTAACCCTGCTTGAGGCCATACCCCGCGGGCACAAGATAGTGCTGCGCGACCTTCACGCGGGCGACAACGTCATAAAGTACGGCTTCCCCATAGGACATGTAACCCGCGATGCTGCTGCCGGCACCATGGTGAACCATGAGTGCATCAAGACCAACCTCGAGGGCCTGCTGGAGTATAGCTACAATCCAGCCCTCGTAGAGATCCCCCAGGCCACGCAGAAACGCACGTTCATGGGCTACCGCAGGGCCGACGGCCAGGTCGGCATACGCAACCAGATATGGGTCATCCCCACGGTGGGCTGTGTCAACGGAATCTGCGAGGAGATCGTAAGGAAATTCAAAGAGGAGGTCCCCGGTCATGAAGGAGTCGATGCAATTGTCGCCTTCCCTCACAACTACGGCTGCTCCCAGCTGGGCGGCGACCACGAGAACACCAGGACCATACTCTCCGACATGGTGCATCATCCCAATGCCGGCGGCGTACTGGTAGTGTCCCTCGGCTGCGAGAACAACCAGCTGGACGCTTTCCGCGAGCTGGTAGGGCCCGTCGATGAGAGCCGCGTACGCATGTTCGTGACCCAGAAAGTGGAGGACGAGGTCGAATACGGCCTGCAGCAGCTCCGCGAGATTTACGCAGTCGCTTCCCAGGACCGCCGCGAGAGCGTCCCCGTGAGCGAGCTTCGCGTAGGACTGAAGTGCGGCGGCTCCGACGGACTCAGCGGCATCACCGCCAATCCCCTGCTCGGAGTCTTCTCCGACTGGATTGTGGCCCAGGGAGGCACTACGGTGCTCACCGAAGTCCCCGAGATGTTCGGCGCCGAGACTATCCTCATGAACCGCTGCCAGGACGAGGCCACTTTCGATGCGACGGTCTCGCTTATCAACGACTTCAAGGAGTATTTCATGAAGCAGGGTATGCCCGTCTATGAGAATCCTTCGCCGGGCAACAAGGCCGGCGGTATATCCACGCTGGAAGAAAAGTCCCTCGGCTGCACCCAGAAATGCGGCAAGAGCATAGTGCGCGGGGTCCTCAAATACGGCGAGCGCCTGTCCGTGAAGGGGCTCAACCTCCTCTCGGCTCCGGGCAACGACCTCGTAGCATCGACCGCATTGGCCGCATCCGGCTGCCAGATAGTGCTCTTCACTACAGGCCGCGGCACCCCATTCGGGAGCTTCGTACCGACCATGAAGATTTCGACCAACACTCCGCTCGCCGAGGCCAAGCCGCGCTGGATTGACTTCAACGCCGGCGTCCTTGCGCAGGACGAGCCTATGGCGGAGGTTGCAGAGCGCTTCATTGAATTCGTACTCGCCGCCGCCAGCGGAGAGAGCGTCAATAACGAGAAAAACGGTTACCGCGAGGTGGCTATATTCAAACAGGGAGTAACACTTTAAACTATATGGAAAAACTTAACCGCAAGTCTGCACCGCAGGCAAAAAAGTACACTGAGAAGGTAATCCAGTTCGGCGAGGGCAACTTCCTCCGCGCATTTATCGAGTGGATTATCTGGAAGACCAACCAGAAAACTGACTTCAACGGCTCCGTAGTCGTAGTCCAGCCCATCGAGAAGGGCATGGTCGAGTGGCTCAACGAGCAGGACGGTCTCTATCACCTCAACCTCCAGGGCCTCCAGGACGGACAGAGCGTCGACAGCGTGGACCTCATTGACGTAATCTCCCGCGGCATCAACCCTTATGCCAAGTTCGATGAGTATCTAAAACTCGCCGAGCAGCCGGAGATTCGTTTCGTAATCTCCAACACCACCGAGGCCGGCATAGCTTTCGACCCCGCCTGCAAACTGGACGACAAGCCCGCCAGCTCCTATCCCGGCAAGCTCACCCAGCTCCTGTATCACCGCTGGGAGCACTTCAAGGGAGATCCCTCCAAGGGCCTTATCATCTTCCCCTGCGAGCTCATATTCGAGAACGGCAAGCACCTCAAGGAGTGCATCCGTCAGTACATCGACCTCTGGCAGCTGGGGCCTGACTTCAGCGCCTGGTTCGAAGGTGCCTGCGGCGTGTATTCTACGCTCGTAGACCGCATAGTCCCGGGGTATCCGCGCGACACCGCAGAGCAGCTCTGCGAGAGGGTTGGATATCAGGACAACCTGCTTGACAAGGCCGAGATCTTCCATCTCTGGGTAATCGAGGCTCCGAAGGAAGTCTCCGATGAGTTCCCCGCCGACAAGGCCGGTCTGCACGTGCTGTTCGTACCCAGCGAGGCACCTTACCATGAGAGGAAGGTGACCCTGCTGAACGGTCCCCACACCGTGCTCAGCCCCGTTGGCTACCTCAGCGGCCTCAATACTGTCAAGGAATGCTGCGAGGATCCCGAGATCGGACAGTTCGTTCGCAAGGTAATGCACGAAGAGCTGCTTCCGACCCTCAATCTGCCCGTAGAGGAGCTCAAGAAGTTCGCCGACGATGTGATGGAGCGCTTCCGCAATCCTTTCGTCAAGCACTTCGTGACTTCCATCATGCTCAACTCCTTCCCCAAGTACAAGACCCGCGACCTCCCCGGCCTCAAGACCTATCTGGAGCGCAAGGGCGAACTGCCTAAGGGCCTCGTGCTCGGACTCGCCGCAATCTGCACCTACTACAAGGGCGGCAAGAGGGGAGAGGATGAGATAGTCCCCAACGACGATCCCAAGATCATGCAGCTGCTCACCGACCTCTGGGCCACCGGAGACGTCCGCAAGGTTGCGGAGGGCGTACTCGCCGACGAGTTCATCTGGGGCGAGGACCTCAACGCCATCCCCGGGCTTACCGACATGCTTGCAGCTGACCTCGCACTTATCCAGGCCGAAGGCATGAGGGCCGCGGTCAAAACCGT
>CAMZEI010000096.1 GCA_947305815.1 uncultured Bacteroidales bacterium
GACCCTCCAGTTCAAATGGATGTGGTATTTCGGCCTGGTGACCTCCGGCGCGGCAGTAATCGTTGCGCTGGTCAACCATAATGCCGAAGGTGCGGTCTGGGCACCCCTCTGGGCTCAGGTTGCGATGAACAGCTATTTCTTCGTGATGGATATCGTGGGCATCTTCAACTGGCGCCGCATAGAGCAGTCCACGGGCAGGAACGTGGTCCATGTCGCCAGGATGACCCGCCGTCAGTTCTTCACCTATTTCTCGGCTGCCGTAGTCGGCATGCCCATTGTGTACACACTCCTGTCGCTGACCAACGACCCCGAGCCCCTCATCGATGCTATCGTATTTACTCTCAGCATACTTGCACAGATAATGCTCACCAAGTCCTTCCTGGAGCAGTGGGCCCTCTGGATGCTTGCCGATGCAGTCGCAGTCATGCTCTACGCATCCCAGGGCGCCTGGTGGATGATGCTCCTGTACGGCTGCTACATAGCCAACGCCTTCGTAGGTGTATGGTACTGGCGTAAATACGGAGTCCGAATCGAACAATAACTGTCTATGAGAAGAATACTCATCCTCGCTGCGGCGGCTGCGTGCTTCATGCTTGCCGCCTCCTGCGACTGTGGTCAGCAGGACCCTGTACTTGAGCAGGTTACCATCGTAAGCCGTCACGGAGCCCGTGCTCCCTTAGGGCACAACCACAAGCTGGACAAGATGGTGGATACTTCCGATCCTGCGCGCAAATGGCTCCGGTGGAATGCCAGGGGCGGCCACCTCACCCTGCGCGGAAGTGTGCTCGAATATGCTTCCGGAGTGTATTGGGGCCACGTGATGCGTGAGGCGGGATTGAAATGCGACCCTTCGGAGGTTTATTTCAGCGCAAGTCCCCGCCAGCGCACCGTATGGACGGCCCGCAACTTCGCAGCCGGGGCATTCCCCGATATGGATATCGATGTGCAGTACAGCGGCCCGAGAGACTTCAAGCCCGAGTTGCAGGACACCCGCTTCCTTCCCATACTCAACAGTTCGCCTGCAAGCACGGGGGTGCCTTTTGACACCCTGGCCTTCCAGGCTGAAGTCATGCGCGAGTACGACTCTCTCGCGGCTGCCATACCGGTCGACTATGAGTATATTGAGAATCTGCTTGGACTGCAGCGTTCGCGTTACGGCAAGCCGCATTTCGACCGCAATCTGCGCTTCACTGTGCTTTTCGGACCGGAGGGTACGCTCAAAGAGCCGACCCACGATGGGACGGGCCTCAGTGATGCACGTTCTGCTGCCGACGCCCTCCTGCTTCAGTACTACGAGATGGCGGATGAGCAGGCGGCAGCTCTGGGACAGCAGCTTGATTTCGATGACTGGAAGAGGGTCGCAGGAGTCGTAAGCGCCTCAATAAGGATACTTTTCAGCGCTCCCATAGTCTCAGTGGATACAGCCCATGACATGCTGCTCATGCTCCGCGACAACATAGTCGCTCCCGGCAGGAAGTTCAACTTCTTATGCACTCACGACTCCATGCTGATGGCGCTGATTTCGGCACTCCGCGTCCAGCCTTACGAGCTGGAGGGCGCCATAGAGCCCGACACCCCGGTAGGTACCCAGATTGTGTTTGAGAAATGGCGCAAGGGTCACGAGGAGCTCGGCAGGGTAAAGCTTGTCTATGACCCCGTAGAGAGGATCAAGGCGGAGACTCCGGCCGAGATTCTGAGCGGGTCTCCGGCCAGCATTGACCTCGAATTCGTCGGCATGGAGCGCAATGCTGACGGCTTCTATGCATGGGAAGACGTGCTTGAGCTTATCGACAGGACCATAGCTGCCTACGACCTCGCCGCCGTGGGGCAGAACCCCTTTGCAGGACAGTAATGCGAGCTGCGCTCATATCCTTTGCCCTGTGCCTCTGCATGGTCGGAGGCCCGGCTCTGCGAGCTGCGGAGCGGGCGGACAGTACTGCCCGTGACTGGAGCAGGCATGAGTTTGCGTGGAAGGATGTGGCGGCTCCGGCTGCCCTGCTCGGTGCAGGGACTTTCGGGCTGTGCTCGCCATGGTTTCGGAGCAATGTCAATATCCCTGTCAATGACTATGTTACGGGGATTCGCCGGAGCAACAACCAGGTCTTGGACAACACTTTGCAGTACGCTCCGCTCGCCGGAGTAGTGGTGCTTGGACTCTTCGCCGAGTCCGACGAGGACTGGGTCGATCGGGTCCTGCTCCTCGGCACCGGTATGGTAGCAGAGGCTTCTATGGTGAACTCGATAAAATACGCAGCCCATGAGCTTCGGCCCGACGGCAGCGCATATAATTCCTTCCCCTCGGGGCATACGGCTACGGCCTTCCTGGGTGCGGAGCTGGTGCGCCTCGAATACGGCTGGGGCTACGGTGCCGCCGCCTATGCCGTAGCGGCCGGAGTCGGAGCGCTCCGCGTCTATCACAGCCGCCACTGGGTCAGCGATGTGCTGGCAGGGGCCGGCATCGGTATACTCTCCGCTCGCATCGCATGGTGGCTTCTCCCCTCCGGGCGCCGCTGCCTCGACCGCATCGGCATCTTCCCCTCAGTACAGGCGACACCTTCGGGCGAAGCCGTCCCAAGCCTTGCCCTTAGCTACCGTTTCTGATATACAGCTACCCGGAGAGGTATCCCATTAATTGCTATCTTTGCATAGTGAAATTCATCCTCCAGTCAGAATTCAAGCCTTCGGGCGATCAGCCTGAGGCCATCGACGGGCTGTGCTCGGCACTGAGTGCAGGCGTGGGGGACGTGTGTCTTCTGGGTGTCACGGGCTCGGGCAAGACTTTCACCATGGCATCCGTAATCGAGCGGCTGCAGAGGCCGGCGCTGATCCTCAGCCACAACAAGACTCTCGCGGCGCAGCTGTACGGCGAGTTCAAGAGCTTCTTCCCCCGCAACGCGGTGGAGTATTTCGTGTCGTACTACGATTACTACCAGCCCGAGGCCTACATCCCTTCGTCGGATACCTATATCGAGAAGGATCTCAGCATCAACGACCAGATAGAGAAGCTGCGCCTGAGTGCCGCCAGCGCCCTTATGAGCGGCCGCAAGGATGTGATAGTCGTGTCGAGCGTGAGCTGCCTGTACGGCATAGGCAACCCGGACGACTTCCATGAGC
>CAMZEI010000097.1 GCA_947305815.1 uncultured Bacteroidales bacterium
AGTATGTACTGTAGCAAGAAGTACGGCGCAAACGAATTCCTGCGCAGGAACAGCGTTGATATCCGGGAGATTGATGATACCGATGAATCGCTAGAGAAAGCCATTGCATATGTACAGATGAATAGCGTGGCAGCTAGAATCGTGACCCATCCATCGCAGTATCAATGGGGTACTGGGGAAGTATTCTTCAATCAGAATCCCAGGCAGGGTAAGCCAGCATCCCAGTTTAGTAAGCGGAAGCTAAGCGCTATCCTGCACAGTTACGAGGAGCTCCCTGAAGGTTATACTATAAATGATAGTGGATATGTTAATCCAGCATCATATGTAAATGTAGAGTTTGTCGAAAAGCTATTTAGAACTACTACGCGGATGTCATATTTCCTCAATAATTCATCCAAAGCAAAGAAAGCTCTGGAAAATGATGCCATGCCTTCCTTCAAGGATCAAAGCATAATTGCCGCAATACCTGATTTGTGCGTATCTCTTTTCAGAAAGAAGTATATGGAAGAACTCAGCCTATCCCAAAAGAGTGAACTGGTAAAACAACTGCGCTACAGATTCAGCGCGGACGTATCCCAACTGTCCAGAGTGCTAAACACCAGTTATGAGATAATGACCGGGATGCTTGATGAATACTGACGTTTCCCTAAATCACCAAGCCTCTCAAAGTGCTGGAGGTGTCCCAAAACATGGGACACCTCTGTCAAAAAAGGCCTAAAACGCAAGAGGTGTCCCCAAATTAGGGACACCTCTCGCACTCTTAATCGGGAGATTCGATGAATCGCACTTGCTACCAGCAAACCAATTTCTAAAGACGGCGCTTAACTGCACCTGCAGAAATAATCAGACCGATAGCCGCGATGCAGGCGGCCGCGAGGAGCACGTCCGTAGCGGAAAGCGCTACGGGATAGGCTTCCACGAGATAATTGCCCGGCATCTTAATGATTCCGGTAGCCTGCTGCAGCAGCACGGCCCCCACTCCCACAACCAGCCCGGCAGCAAGACCCAGCAGCGATACCATCCAGCCCTCCAGGGTGAAGATGCGGCGCACGAGGCGCTTGTCCGCGCCCATTGCCCGCAGGGTGGCTATATCGTCCTGCTTGTTGATAATCAGCATCGACAGGGAGCCGAAGATATTGAAAGCGATGATAATGACTACGAAGAGCAGTATCAGGAATATTGCCGCTTTCTCGTAGCGCATCATCTTGTACAGCGAAGGATGCTGGTGGAAGCGGTCCTGCGCAAGGAAGCCGTCTCCGGCGAGAGCGGCGACCTGCTCCGCGCTCACGGTGCCCCTTATTTCAAGCGCCGAGACTTCACCCTCGGAGTATCCGAGCAGTGAGCGCATCTCCTCAATGGGGACCAGCATCAGCGATTCGTCGGTCTCGGCAGTGATGCTGAATACTGACGCAGGTTTCACCTTGAAGCTGTGCAGGGAAGCCATGGGGTTGAGCGGCGAGAGGGTCTTGTACCTGTCAGGGAAGTACACTTCCATCATGGTGGTGAAGCGGGGATGTATGGAGGAGTTCCACGCCAGGGACGAGCCCAGATTGGCTAGCGGGATGTCCCCAAGATGCAGTGCCGCACTGCCCTCAAGCACATGCTCAGGGAGCCTGATAGCATCCAGGTAGCTCTCGTCTACGCCCCTTGCGGTAGCGACTCCTTGCGCTTCCCCGTAGCGGAAAAAGACCTTCTCCTCGACACGTCCATTTACTGAGGCGCCTTCTTCCGACAGGGCCTGGAGCATCCCCTCAGCCGGCACGAAACTCTTGCCCTCGGCGGGCAGGAGCAGCACGTCCGGGTCTATGTCGCTCAGATTGTCACGGATTATGCCGTCGAAGCCGTTATAGACCGACAGTATCATCACGAGGGCCGCAGTACCAATGGCCATGCCTATGGTACTTACCCACGATATTGCATTGATGACACCCAGCCCCTTGCGTGCAAAGAGGTAACGGGTGGCTATGAGCAGCTGCGCACGCACGCCTCTACTTCTTGAGCAGCTCCTCTATGCGGGCTGCGTAGTCCAGCGAAGTGTCCAGAAGGAAGGTGAGTTCAGGGACTATGCGCAGCTGCTTGGCGACAGCGCGTCCAAGCTCTCCGCGGATAGCTCCCATGTTTTCATTGAGTATGCCCATCGTGGCATCTGCCTTGTCCGAAGGAAATATGCTCACGAAGACCTTGGCCTGACTGAGGTCGGGGCTGATGCGCACCTCGCTCACGGTCACCATGGCGCCGCCGAACATGGCCATGCCGCGGCTGCGGATTATCTCAGCGAGATCCCGCTGCAACTCGCGCGCCACTTTGAGTTGTCTGGTTGATGCCGGTTTATCCATATGCAGTCATTCCGGGCTTGACCCGGAATCTACTTTAATGTTATGATGTAGTAATCTTTCTTCCCCTTCTGGGCGAGGATATATTTGCCGTCGATAAGGTCGGCCTCGGTGACCTGATAGTCTATGTCGGTGAGGCGGTCCTTGTTGAGGCTGAAGCCGTTCTGCTGTATCATCTTGCGGGCCTCTCCTTTGGAGGCGAATACTCCTGTATTGACGGCCAGCAGGTCCAGGATACCTACAGGGAGGCTGTCGCGGGATATCTCGAATGTGGGCACTCCGCCGAAGATGTCGAGGAAGGTCCTCTCGTCCAGCTTGCGGAGCTCGTCCGAAGTGGATTTGCCAAAGAGCATCTGGGATGCGGCGACTGCCTTGTCGTACTCTTCCTGGCCGTGTACCATCACAGTGATCTCGCGGGCGAGGAGCTTCTGGAGCTCGCGGCGGCCGGGGTCGGTGCGGTGCTCTTCGATGGCAGTCTCGATGGTCTGGCGGTCCAGCATCGTGAATATCTTGATGTAGCTCTCAGCATCGACATCGCTCACATTGAGCCAGAACTGATAGAACTGGTAGGGCGAAGTACGTTCGGGATCCAGCCAGACGTTGCCGTTCTCGGTCTTGCCGAACTTGGTGCCGTCAGCCTTGCGTATCAGCGGGCAGGTGAGGGCGAAAGCTTCGCCTCCGTCCATGCGGCGTAT
>CAMZEI010000098.1 GCA_947305815.1 uncultured Bacteroidales bacterium
AGGCCCCCGAGGGCTCGGAATAGATGCTGAGGTAGGTCATCGCCATCATCGACACTTCGACACGCTTGGGTGACGAAGTCGAAGGCCAGATGGAGTACGAAGGCTCGGCTGTGGTGAAGTCCTTTTTCAGAAAAGAAATGCGGTGCTCGTCCATGGTGAGCGAAACCGTGGTCTCGCCGCTGCCGAGAGTGGCTATCGGAGTGCTGCCGTCCAGGACCGTCGCTCCTTCGGCTCCGCCTGCGTTGCAGAATGTTATCTCGCCCATCTTAGGGGCCATCCTTATGTCCAGGCCGGCGGTCTCACCCTGCTCCACCGCGAACGTCCCGACGAAGTCGTTGAAATGCTCGGCGGTAGCCCAGATGGTGAAACTGGTCCCGGGGTCCACGGGGATGATGAATCGGCCCTCGCGGTCCTTGTAAAGGGTGTATTTGGCGACGGCTCCGAGTGCCTCGAAGGTCCTCGCCTTGGCGCGGCCGTAATATGCGTCCACGGCCACGGGATGCTTGCCAATGAACACGCGCGGGTTCTTGTCGTCCAGACGGCCGGCGCTGGCTTCGAGGGTGAATCGGAACGCTCCGAACTCCGGCACGAGGCTGTAGCTGAACTCCTGCACCGCGTCGTCGTCCGACCAGCTGATATCGAGGGTCTGCTCAATGGTCTTGTAGTCCCCGCGGCTGATGCGCACCGGCACCTGCCCCTCCTGTAGGGTGATTTCAAACGGAGTCTGGTACGAGTCTCCTTCTATTTCCACTCGCGCGTGCGTGGGTATGGTCACGAAGCGGACCTTGCGCTGCTGTAGCGGGCGGGGCTTCTGGAGGACTGCTATCAGGTAGGTAGCCTCCTTCTTGCCGGCCTTGTAAGAGAGTTCGATTCCGCCGTAGCGCCAGGTGGCGTCGGTGTTGTCCGGGGCGCTGACTGTGAGGTCGTTACCCTCCGCGGCGACATCGCACCAGTCGGGCACTTCGCCCACCGTCCAGAGGGCCTTGCCTTCGCCCCCTGCCTCGACCGTCACGATGACGCTGTCTGCCTTATGCCCGAGGGTGACGAGCGGATGGGTCACCGAAATCCTCCTGTCTGCAGGAGCGCTCTCGGCCGCTTCCGCTATGGCTTCCAGACACTCTGCGAAGCTCGGCACGGTGGCTTCGACCAGCTCGGGGTATGCCGCGAAACTCTCCATGATCTCCGCAAAAACGGTCCTCGCCCTGGCGTAGTTCTCCTTGAGGAGCTCCGTCTTGGCTTCGGTGAGCCTCTGGCCGAACAGCTCCCTCTCGGCGGGAGTCTGTGCCATCAGCACCACTGCCGCAAACACTGCAAATATGACTGTTAGAGCCTTTTTCATCTCGGTTTACACCGAATCGGGCTGCAATTTACGAAAAATAACTATATTTGAGATTGGAAAATTCTTAACACCTTATACTATGGAAAAGAAACTTGACGTAGTTGCAACCCTCAAGGAGGGTTTCACCCTCGGACTCAAAAACCTTGTCCCCCTGATCCTTCTCGTTATCCTGTACTGCCTTACGCTCTGGATTCCCTATCTCAACGTGGGCACCACCATCGGTATGTACAAAGCCGTGATCTCCATGAGCAAGGGTGAGAAGATCGATCCTCTCTCCATCTTTGACAAGTCTAATTTCGCACATCTCGGCAGTTTCTTCCTCCTCATGGGATTCCTTACCATAGGTATCATTGTTGCCGGCGCATTCATGTTCATCCCTGCCATTATCATCGGCATCGCATGGGATTTCGCATTGTACTTCATGATCGACAAGAAGGTCTCCCCGCTCAAGAGCCTCAGCCTCAGCTATGACGCCACCCTGGGTGAGAAATGGCGTATCTTCGCCGTCGTCGTGCTGCTCTCCATCATCCTCTCCGTCGCTACCGCTATCTTTGGAGCAATCGCCAGCATTGACGGTGCATTCTTCGCATTCATCGGCGGTCTGCTGGTAGTCGCCGCTGTAATAGTCGGTGCAGCCTACGCCGTCGCCGTCGAGGCCCTGATGTACAAGCACTTCTCCGAGAAGGCAGACGCCCTCATCGAGGGTCACCACTGCTGCTGCCACCACGCCGAGCCCGCCCCCGAGATCGCTCCCGAAGCTTAAATAGTCATGTTCAAATTAGTCGACCTACCGTACGCTCCCGACGGGCTCGCACCCGCCATCAGCGCCGAAACGATATCCTTCCACCACGGCAAGCACCTGCAGACCTACGTGGACAACCTCAATAAGCTCCTCCCCGGCAGCGGCTTCGACGATGCTGGTCATTCCGGGCTTGACCCGGAATCTCTGCTCAAGGAGATAGTAGCCAAAGCCCCCGCCGGACCCCTCTTCAACAACGCCGGACAGGTGCTCAATCACGAGATGTACTTCCTGCAGTTCAAGCCCGCAGGAGATGCCGGGTCGCAGCCCGGCATGACTAAACTGCACCAGCAGATACTCTCCCAGTGGGGCACCCTCGACGCCTTCAAGGAAGAATTCGCCGCCAAAGGCGCAGGCCTCTTCGGCTCCGGCTGGGTGTGGCTCGCCGCCGAGAAGGACGGACACCTCGTGATTACCCAGGAGCCTAACGCCGGCAACCCGGCCGCCAAGGGCCTCGCTCCCATCCTCACCTTCGACGTGTGGGAGCACGCCTATTACCTTGATTACCAGAACCGTCGCCCGGCTTACATGGCGGCCCTCTGGGACATCCTTGACTGGACCGTACTCGAGGCTCGTTACGCCGCGAGATGACCTTCCGCAAGACGATAGCCTGTGCCTCGTCGTGTTGGGCTTTCAGCTCCTTTACGATGGGGATATGGCGCCGGAACTCCTCGGACGCTGCGAGGTCGCTCTGCGCTGCGCACAACAGTATCCCAACGCCTATATCGCTGTGACGGGCGGTGGGACGGCGGGGAAGGACAAGAGCATCACCGAAGCCGGGGTG
>CAMZEI010000099.1 GCA_947305815.1 uncultured Bacteroidales bacterium
CATCGACTTCGCCACCCGCACCGGCTGCGACTCCCTCGCCATCTCCATCGGCACCAGCCACGGCGCCTACAAGTTCACCCCGGAGCAGTGCACCCGCGACCCGAAGACCGGCCGTCTGGTTCCCCCGCCGCTCGCCTTCGACGTCCTGCACGAGATTGAAAAGAAGCTTCCCGGCTTCCCGATTGTCCTCCACGGTTCCTCCTCCGTCCCTCAGGAGTATGTCGATATGTGCAACAAGTACGGCGGCAACCTCCCGAACGCTGTCGGTATCCCCGAGGAGCAGCTCCGCGAGGCCTCCAAGAGCGCAGTCTGCAAGATCAACATCGACTCCGACAGCCGTCTTGCAATGACCGCCGCTATCCGCAAGGTCTTCCACGACAAGCCGGGCGAGTTCGATCCCCGCAAGTATCTCGGCCCCGCCCGTGACGAGATGAAGAAGCTCTACATGCACAAGATTGTCAACGTCCTCGGTTCGGACGGCAAAGCTTAATTGATGAGAAAGCTTCTCTCGACAACTATAGCCCTGCTGCTTGTAGCGGCGGGGCTATTTGCTCAGAACTACAGGGTATTCGAAGATCTCAAGGCGGTACCCGAAAAGACGAGCAGCTATGATTGGGTGCAGGATTTCAGCCACGGTCCGCTTACCCCTTCGCCCGAAGGGTACACCCCCTTCTATATAGGCATGTACGCCCGTCACGGCGCGCGCTATGCCTGGGACGACATCTACGTGCGGATTGACAGCGTGCTTACCGTGGCCGATGCCGCAGGCTTGCTTACAGACTACGGCAGGGACTTCAAGGCCCGTCTTGAGACAATTATCCCTCCCACACGCAACATAATAGGCAAGCTCACCCGCAAAGGCTGGGAGCAGCACCGCATCATAGCCGACAACCTTATGGAGGAGTTCCCTGAGGTGTTCGATGCCGGAGCGCACGTGAGGGCCATTTCCTCCCCCGTGTACCGCTGCGTCATGAGCATGGCATCCTGCTGCCTGGAGATTGCCCGCAGGCATCCGGAGCTCGACGTGTACGAGGACATGAACTGGAACACGATACCCGAAGTCAATCCTACCAACAGGCGCAATCCCTTCCCCGTCCCCTACGGCAGGGTCGAGGCCCCCTTCGACCATACGCACAAGAATCTGGATTTCAGCGTGCTGGCAGCGCGCCTCATCTCCGAGCCCGAATCCATCCTCAACGAGAATTACGGAGTTTACAGATTCGTGGATGACATCTACACCATGTCTTCAGGCATAGCAAGCACCGACTTCGAAGTCAGCTTCGAAGACTTCTGGGCGAGCCCGGACGAGAAGATGCTCTTCTGGCTGCAGCAGAATTCGAGTTCGTTCAACCACGCCTACCAGACACAGTACAGGTATTACTCCGTGGCCAAGAGCCTCGTTGACAGGGCAGACGCCTGCATCGCTTCCGGAGTCCCGGGAGTGGACCTGCGATTCGGACACGACAACGTCCTGCAGCGCGTCCTGATGCAGCTCAATGTGGGCGGTTTCGGACATGTGGCAGACAGCGTGGAAGAGCAGGTATTCTGGTATCAGAACTACAAAATCTGCATGGGAGCGCACCTCGTGACCGTCCTGTACCGCGGCCCGGAAGGCTCACCCCTCCTCCTCAAGGTACTCCTCAACGACGAAGAGACCACCCTGCCGGATCTTACCCCGGTGGATGGTCCCTACTATTGCTGGGATGATTTCCGCAGCTTCGTGCTCGACACCGTCGGCGCGAGGGCTGCCGCCACAATACAATGATTTCAGCGACCGACAGCGCGTTGGGCTGGGTTTATTGTTCGTCGGGTCCGTCGGAGCCGGAAGGCTGGCCGCCATCCTGCGGTCCGTACTGGGCTCCACCCTGCGGCGCGCCCTGTCCGGCCATGCTCTGATAGACTTCACCCATGACCTTGTTGAGCTCCTCGCTGTAGCGGTCGATATCGGCTATGTTCTGAGCCTTGACCGCCTCCTTGAGGGAGTTCAGCGGGGTCTCGATGGCGCTCTTCCTGTCAGCGGGGATCTTGTCGCCGTTGTCCTTGAGGAACTTCTCGCACTGGAAAGCGAGGCCGTCGCCGGCGTTGATCTTGTCAACCCTCTCCTTCTCAGCCTTGTCAGCCTCCTCGTTGGCCTTGGCTTCGTCACGCATGCGCTGGATTTCATCCTCGCTCAGGCCGCTCGAAGCTTCGATGCGGATGTGCTGCTCCTTGCCGGTAGCCTTGTCCTTAGCGGATACGGACAGGATTCCGTTGGTATCAATATCGAAGGAGACTTCGATCTGAGGTATGCCGCGGGGTGCGGGAGCTATGCCGTCGAGGTGGAATACACCGATCTGCTTGTTGTCCTTAGCCATGGGGCGCTCGCCCTGCAGGACCCTGATCTCCACTGAAGGCTGATTGTCAGCCGCGGTGGAGAACACCTGATCCTTGTGCACGGGGATGGTGGTGTTGGACTCGATGAGCTTGGTCATGACTCCGCCGAGGGTCTCGATACCGAGTGACAGAGGGGTCACGTCGAGCAGAAGCACGTCCTTGACGTCACCTGCGAGCACGCCGCCCTGGATGGAAGCTCCGATGGCCACGACCTCGTCGGGGTTGACGCTCTTGTTGGGCTCCTTGCCGAAGAACTCCTTCACCAGCTGCTGCACCTTGGGGATACGGGTCGAACCGCCCACGAGCAGGATCTCGTCGATGTCGGAAGCCTTGAGGTGTGCATCCTCGAGGGCCTTGCGGCAAGGCTCGATGCTCCTGCGGAACAGGTCGTCGCAGAGGGCCTCGAACTTAGCGCGGCTGAGGGTCTTCACAAGGTGCTTGGGCATACCGTCGAGTGCGGTGATGTAAGGCAGGTTGATCTCAGCGCTGGCAGCGTTGGA
>CAMZEI010000100.1 GCA_947305815.1 uncultured Bacteroidales bacterium
AAGTTCATTGACATTTTGGTTTTGAGTGAGTGGGGCTGGAACATCCAGCAGTTCGCGTAGGTCGGTCTTGGTAAGGAGCGATTTGAAGAACGTCTCTATCTGCCACCGGTTGCGGTAGATGTAGGCGATGACAAGCGGTCCGAGTTCAAAGTTGTTGGTTTTCCGGCAAACTTGTCCGGAAAATAAATTCCGGCCGCCCGTCTGGAAGACTCCGCCGCCAGTTGACCGTTTTCTGTAATTGATTATAAACCAGTAATATACAAAAATGCTATAGGGAAAATTCCCGATAGCATTTTTGTAAATAGTTGATTAATAGGTTATTATGAAAAACGCGCATCTATAGATGTTCGACGAAGTACGCGGTGATCTTGTCGTAGAGGTGGACGGCGGCTTTGCCTCGCATGTTGTGCTTGTCGGCGGGGTAGGGGAAGAAGTCCAGCTGGACGCCGTCGATGATACACTCCTGTACGAAGTTGAGGCAATGCTGCGGGACTACCGTCTCGTCCATCATACCCTGACAAATCATCAGGCGAGCCTTGAGGTCGCGGGTGCGACCAATAAGTGAAGTGAGCTCGAAGCCCTCGGGGTTGGTCTCGGGAGTGTCCATGTAGCGCTCGCCGTACATTACCTCGTACCATTTCCAGTCTATGACGGGACCGCCGGCGACGGCTACCTTGAAGACCTCAGGGTAATTGACAGCCAGCGAGATGGTCATGAATCCGCCGTAGCTCCAGCCGTGCACTCCCACACGCGAGGTGTCTGCCCAGGGCTGAGAGAGGACGACTTCGCGCAGTCCTGCCATCTGGTCAGCCATCTCGGCCTGTCCGCAGGCGCGGTTGATAGCCTTCTCGTAGGCGGCTCCGCGGTTCTGTGTGCCGCGGTTGTCCTGGATGTAGAGGACATATCCCCTGCGGGCCATACGGGCTTCCCATGCACGCATGTTGGCGTTCCAGGTATTGGTAACCATCTGGCTGTGAGGGCCTCCGTACACATAGAGTATGACGGGATATTTCTTGGAGGGGTCGAAGTCAAGGGGCTTCACGAGGCGGTAGTAGTTGTCGAACTGCCCGTCGGCGGACTTGACCGTACCCATCTCGACTATGCAGGAAGGATTGGCTTTGAGCGAATCCCTGCGGCTCTGCTCCCATATGGACCAGGGCTCGTCCTTGGAGCTCCATATATCGGTCCATGAGCAGTCGTCGTCCATGCGTATGTTGTGCCAGCCGGGCTCTGTGGTGAGCCTCTCGGGCTTAGCAAATATGCCGAGTTTCTTGCGGAAAAGGTGGTTCTCTACAGGGGAGACTTCGGCGGAAGTGTAATAGACGTATTTGCCGTCGTTGCCCTTGTAGGCTACATCGGCGTCAACCTTGGTAAAGCGGGAGATATTTCCCAGCGTATCGCAGATATAGAGATTGCGGTAGCCGTCGCGGTTGTCCGTGCGGTAGATGAAGCGGTAGCTGCTCTTGATGAAATACAGGGGGTCAAGGGGCTCCACCCAGGCGTCGTTGTCCTCGGTGAGAATGGTGCGCACATAGCTGCCGTCGCATACTCTGTACATGTTGAGATGCATGTGATGCTGGCTTCGGTCAAGCACCTGGATAAAGAGGTATTTCTCGTCAGGCGACCAGGTCACTCCGGTAAGGTACCTCTCGTCTGTGAAATCCGTCACCTGCATGGTGCTGATGAGCGTCCCCAGCGTGTCGCGCACAATGAGGCTGAGCTTCTCGGAGGGCATGCCGTTCATGGGGTATTTGATGCTTACCAGGTCTCCGGTGCGGGTGGAGATGTCCAGCAGGGGGAAGTCGGTGACGGCGCTCTCGTCCTTGACATATATGGCCTTGAGGGCCCCCGAGGGACTCTCAATCACTCCGGAGTCTATGCCGAACTCGTTGCGGGAGACTATCTCTCCCTCCTTGATCTGGGCTGACGCGGCCATCCCCGCTGCGAGCAGCAGGAAGGCGCAGATGATGGTGCGTTTCATGGGCAGGGGATTATTCGTCTATCAGTACAGGGAAACTCTCGCTCCTGTCGGGCTCTGATACGGAGAGTACTTCGTCCACTATGTAGTGCTGCATGCCCCTCCAGGGGAGCATGCCGTTGTACTCGACATAGTGCAGCTCGACCTGCTTGCCGCTGCAGCGCATGAGCTTGTTTGCGACCTCGGGGTCGACTACCGAGAAGTTGAATTCGTTGGACTGGATGCCGTCTCCCTGCTTGGAGCCGCGGAAGCCCGTCATGATCAGGCGACCCTCGTAGGTCTTCCAGATCCAGCCCTTGTAGACTATCTGGTTGAGTTCGCCGGCCTTGACGCCTTCGCCGAACTTGAAATAGAACTTAAAATAGATGAAGGCTCCCAGAGCCAGGACGAGGACTGCGCAGCTGATGGCAGCAACTTTCGAACTTATTCTCATATCACAATTTGCAATTACGCAAATGTAGCAATTATTTTTCGATGTGGCAGCCCGGACACCCCGTGCAGTCCCCGCATCCGCAGGATTTCCCGCGGCGGCGCAGAGTGCGTACGAGTGCCAGCACCACTGCGGCCGCTACGACGGCGAGGACTATGACGGAAGCCAGGTTCATAGTGCAAACAGCAGATACGCAAGCCATGCGCAGACCCATGCCACGGCGCACTGCAGGACTACTATAACTCCCGCCCAGAGCCAGCCGAGCTCGCGCTTGATTGAGGCTACTGCTGCGACGCAGGGTGTGTACAGCAGGCAGAATACCAACATGGGCACTGCCGTGACTGCGGTGAGTGCCGAAGCCGCGCCGAGTACCTCGAGGGTGGCAACTACGCTCTCCTTGGCGAGGAAGCCGGAGA
>CAMZEI010000101.1 GCA_947305815.1 uncultured Bacteroidales bacterium
TAGGTGTGGTTGGCTTCGTGCTCGGCTACTTCTGGCTCACCAAACTCTTCCCCTTCAGCTAAATGAAAAAGTTAATATCCATACTGGTGCTCCTGACCATGGCCGTTGCGGCCTTTGGTCAGGATTCTCCTGAATACGGAATCTCCCAAACGGGATTCATGAGCAAGCCCAAGGTGGGCGCCTACATCATCGGCTCCTACAAGTACAGTGACAAGGACGGCGCAGGCGGAGGTCCCGGTTTCGGCTGCCGCCTCATCCGTGCATACGTGGACGGAAGCATTTACAATGACTTCAAATACCGCGTACAGGTCCAGCTCAATGGTACCAACCCCCATGTCAAGGACTTCTTCGTGGAGTGGGCGCGCTACCAGTGCTTCTCCGTCAAGATGGGTCAGTTCAAGAGGGCTTTCACCTTCGAGAACCCCATGAACCCCTGGGACGTGGGAGCAGGTGACTTCTCCTTCCTCGTACAGAAATTCGCGGGTATGGGCGATCGTCTCGGCGAAGCCAACATGGGCGGCCGTGACATCGGCATCCAGGTCCAGGGCGACTTCCTGCCCATAGGTCAGGATAAGCACAACCTCGTCCACTACCAGCTCGGTATCTATAACGGACAGGGTATCAACCTCTCCGACAAGGACCTGCGCAAGGACATCATCGGTACCGTCCAGCTCCAGCCCATCAAGGGTCTGAAGCTCGGCGTGTTCGGATGGAAGGGTAACTGGATCAACGCAGATGGTATTTCCCTCGCTCGCGAGAGGCTCAGCGCCGGCGTGTCGTTCGACCGCAAGGGCTGGACTTTCCGCAGTGAGTGGGCTACTGCTCTTGGAGCCGAGAAGGCTCAGAGCGGTGCCGCCGATGCACTCTATGTGACTCTCGGAGTGCCCGTGACCGACTGGCTCAAGGTATATGCCAAGTGGGACGAGTTCCGCAGCGCCGCTACCGCCGCTTCCAGCCACGACATGTACTCCTGCATCGCAAACTTCCGTCTGCACAGGAATCTCAACTTCCAGCTGGAGTACCGCCGTCATAATGACCGTACTTTCGCAGCCGGTCCCAACTACAACGAGATCTGGCTCGAAACCTACATCCGCTGGTAGGCATGTATTATAATAGTATAGCCGGCACTAGTCTTTCCGCTTTGGGTTTCGGGGCGATGAGGCTGCCGGTACTCCCCGACGGGAGCATTGACCGTGATACCGTGTTCGCTATGGTGGACTATGCCATCGAGCACGGTATCAACTATTTCGATACAGCCTTCCCCTACCATGACGGCAAATCCGAAGTGGTAATCGGAGAGGCCCTCCGCAGGTACCCCAGGGAATCCTGGTTCCTTGCGGACAAATTCCCTGGACATCAGCACAGCGAGACCTTTGACCCGGAAGCCATCTTTGAGCGCCAGCTGCAAAGGTGCGGGGTGGACCATTTCGACTTCTACCTCTTCCATAATGTCTGCGAGAACAGTCTGCCGGACTATATGGCTCACTGCAGCAGCATTCTGGATTATTTTGTAAGGCAGAAGGAGCAGGGGAGGATACGCCACCTGGGCCTTTCTACCCACGCGACGGCTGACAATCTTGAGGCTATCCTTGACGGCCCTTACGGCCAGGTCGCGGAATTAGTCCAGATTCAGCTCAACTATCTGGACTGGACCCTGCAGGATGCCCGCCGCAAGTGCGAGATAATCGCACGCAAAGGCCTGCCCATAATAGTGATGGAGCCGCTTAGGGGTGGCCGGCTGGCCAATCTGGATGCTGCATCACATGAGCGCCTGCAGACCCTTGAGCCCGGACGCAGCGATGCTTCGTGGGCTCTCCGCTGGCTTCAGGGCATCCCCGGCGTTTCAGTGATCCTCAGTGGTATGTCCGCACCTGCCCAGATGGAGGACAATATCGCCACCTTCGAGAGTCCGGCACCCCTTTCCGAAGAGGAGCGCGGGGTTCTTGCTGAGATCGCCGAAGGGATGAAGTCTTCGGTCCCGTGCACTGCCTGCCGCTACTGCTGTGAGGGCTGCCCGGCTGGCCTCGACATACCCTCGCTCATTGCTGATTACAATGACCTCAAGGTCCAGGTGACTTTCAACGTGACCATGCGCACCGAGAGCCTGCCGGAGGAGAAGCGCCCCCATGCCTGCCTGAAATGCGGAGCCTGTACGCATGTCTGTCCTCAGGGGATAGACATACCCGGAGTGCTCGCCGACATGGCGGACATATTCGACCATGCGCCCAAGTGGGCTGATATATGCCGGGAGCGCAACCGCATCGCCGGAATGGGCGCTTAGGGCCGGTACATGGGGAGGTTCATAATCTATACTGACGGAGGCTATTCGGTAGACCGCAACATCGGCGCCGGTGCCTATATCATACTCAAGGCGGACGAGCGGACCATCGTCCGCCAGGATTCTTTCGTGCTGGTGAGGGAGACCAGTCAGAGAGCTGAGCTCAAGGCCATCCTGGAGGCAGTTGAAGCCCTGCCTGACCGTAGCAAAGCGCTTATTGTCACCGATTATCTGTACGCGACCCTCTCCCTCGGCGCCCGTCCGCGCCGCAAGAATACTCCCGATTCAGACCTGCTTATGCGCTACCGTGAGCTGGTGCGCAGCAAGCGTCTTATAATTACTTTCCGCTGGGTTCCGGCCCACGGAGGTGACAGGTGGAACGAGGCCTGCGACAGCCTCTGCACTGAAGCGCTGGACGCTGCGATTACTCCTCGGGAAGGAACATCGGATCCCAGGCGGGAAGTTTTACCGGTTTCTGATTAAGCAGGGGCAGGAGGTCCTCAGGGACGAACTGCTTCTCGACCACGAGGCGGAACATGTATTC
>CAMZEI010000102.1 GCA_947305815.1 uncultured Bacteroidales bacterium
GCAGGATGTTGGCAAATTGGCCGGATTTCTCTTTCACAGAATCTTTCATAAAGCAAACAGTTTTGTCCGACGAATATGGAACAGGATTAGATGATAAACAAGTAATTCTGGATCTTTAGATGCAGATTTTTATGAATCTTATCACCTTTATGCAAATCTTATTCGAATCAAATACTTTTTTATTGAGTATATTTGTAGTCTATGGCTGTGATAGGCATTATGGACTCGGGAGTGGGCGGATTGTCCGTCTATAGGGAGATATTTAAACTGCTCCCGCACGAGAAGTATGTCTATTATTCTGACAATGCTTATTGCCCTTACGGGCCGAAGGGTGCGGAGTTCATACAGCGTAGGGCCACACAGGTCGCACAAACTCTTCTTGACAAAGGAGCGGACGTCATAGTAGTGGCCTGCAATACCGCTACAGCCGCGGCTATTGAGCTGCTTCGCAGCACTTTCCCCGTGCCTTTTGTGGGTATGGAGCCGGCGGTGAAGCCGGCCGCTGCCGCGACCCGCAGCGGTGTCGTCGGAGTGCTTGCGACCAAGGGTACCCTCAGCGCTTCCAAATACCATGACACCAAGGAAGCCTACGGCTCTGTGATTAAGGTCGTGGAGCACGTGGGCGAGGGCTTCGTGGAGCTGGTTGAATCCGGCGCGGGCCTCGACCTGGCCAGTCCGAAAGCCCTGGAGACCGTCCGCGCCAGCGTACAGCCCCTCCTCGACGAGGGCGCTGACACCATAGTGCTTGGCTGCACGCATTATCCCTTCCTGATAGATTTCATCCGAGAGGTCGCCGGCCCCGAGGTGCAGATAATCGACCCCGCTCCGGCGGTCGCAAGGCAGACGGTACATGTCCTCAAGGAGCACGGAATCCCGTTCTCGCAGGCTCCGGCAGACGGCACCCCTGCCGACATCGAGCTCCTCGCCTCCGGCCCCCGCGACTCTCTCGAAAGAATATTCTCCCGCCTATGACACTAACTCAGGATCAGACCCGCGAGCTGCGCGAACGCCTCGCCAAACTCGAGAAATACCTTGACATCCCCGCCAAACGCGACGAAGTGAAGGCCCGTGAGGAGCATGCTCTCGGCGCCGGGTTCTGGGATGATGCCAAGGCGGCGGAGGAGTACCTGCGCAAGACCAGCTCGGTCAAGGCGTGGATTACCGCCTATGACAAGGCCCTTTCGCTCGCGGACGATGTGGATGTGCTCGTGGAGCTTGACCCTGAGGGTGAGGACCTCGAGAAAGCTTGGAAGCAGGCCGTAACCGCAGTTGAGGACCTCGAGTTCAAGAATATGCTTGGTGCAGAGGGAGACAACCTGGGAGCCGTGCTGACCATCAATTCCGGCGCCGGCGGCACTGAGTCCAATGACTGGAGCGCCATGCTGATGCGTATGTACATGCGCTGGGGCGAGCGCAACGGCTACAAGATGACCGTGACCGAGCAGATTGACGGCGACGAGGCCGGCATCAAGTCCGCGACCATACAGTATGAGGGCGACTATGCCTACGGCTACCTCAAGGCCGAATCCGGCGTCCACCGCCTCGTGCGCATCTCCCCGTTCAACGCCCAGGGCAAGCGCCAGACTACTTTCAGCTCCGTGTTCGTCTATCCTCTCGTGGATGACAGCATCAATATCGAGATCAACCCCTCCGACATAGAGTGGGACACCTTCCGCAGCGGCGGCCACGGCGGCCAGAACGTCAACAAGGTCGAGACCGGCGTGCGCGTGCGGCACCTTCCCACCGGTATCACGGTGGAGAATACCGAGACCCGCTCACAGCAGGACAACCGCCAGAGGGCCCTCACCATCCTGAAATCCCGCCTCTACGACATCGAGCTCAAGAAGCGCCAGGAGAAGCAGGCCGAACTCGAGGGGCAGAAACGCAAAATCGAGTGGGGCTCGCAGATACGCTCCTATGTCCTGCACCCCTATAAGATGGTCAAGGACCTTCGCACCGGCCTCGAGACCTCCGACACGCAGGGCGTCCTGGACGGCGACCTCAATGCCTTCATGAAAGAATTCTTAATGCAACAGTAATGGCAAGGGGTTTGTTTTATGCCGCCATCATAGTAGCGGCACTTACTGTTTCCTTACAGGTGAGCGCCCAGCCGAAGGCAGTAGATCTTGGCCTTTCCGTCAAATGGGCCTCCTGTAACCTTGGGGCAAATCAACCCGAGGAATATGGGAATTATTACGCTTGGGGTGAGGTTAAGCCTAAGGATATTTACCTGTGGAGAACATATAAGTTGTGTAAAGGAGACTACGATTCATTGACCAAGTATAATACTAAGAGTGAGTATGGCCAGGTCGACTACAGACTGTATTTGGAAGATTCTGACGATGCAGCTTATGTGGCGCTTGGTGGCAAATGGCGTATTCCTAATGCCGAGCAATGGGGAGAATTGATTGAGAAATGTAGCTGGGAATGGATAAGTGAGCAGGGGAAGTCCGGCGTTGAAGTAACAGGCCCAAACGGCAACAAGATCTTTCTTCCAGCCGCAGGTAACTGGGGGGAAAAGCTCTCCGGGGAGAGATACATAGGCCATTATTGGACTGCTTCCCTCTTGTCTAGTGCTCCATTCCAAGCGTTTTTCGTGATATTTGATATCTACAAG